>CAYHFJ010000042.1:0-21902 GCA_964355885.1 uncultured Flavobacteriales bacterium | reverse complement strand
CGAATACTCAAAAATGCCTCCGTGTTTCTGGAAAACATAATGATCTTGAAGAAGTTGGAATTGATACCTATCACCATACCATGTTTGAAATGCTGGGAAACTGGTCTTTTGGCGATTATTTTAAAAAAGAAGCTATAGAATGGAGTTGGCAATTGCTCACAGAAATTTATAAAATTCCAAAAGACAAATTATACGTTACTGTTTTTGAAGGAGATGCAAAGGAAAATCTTGATTTCGATCAGGAAAGTTTTGACAATTGGAAAAAATATACTTCTGAAGATCGCATTCTGAGAGGAAATAAGAAAGATAATTTCTGGGAAATGGGTGATACCGGTCCTTGTGGTCCTTGCTCAGAAATTCATGTCGACCTTCGATCTGATATAGAAAGAAAAAAAGTCGATGGAAAAGATCTTGTGAATAACAACCATCCGCAAGTCATAGAAATCTGGAACAATGTGTTCATGGAATTCAATCGTAAAGCTGATGGAAGTCTTGAACCACTTCCTGCGCGGCATGTCGATACAGGAATGGGCTTTGAAAGATTGTGCATGGCTTTGCAGGGCAAAACCTCTAACTATGACACTGACATTTTTCAGCCTCTTATTCAATTCATTGCTGTAAGAGCGGGAGTGAAATATGGTGCTGCCGAGAAAACAGACATAGCCATGCGTGTTATGTCTGATCACATCCGGGCGATAGCCTTTGCCATAAGTGACGGACAATTGCCTGGCAATAATAAAGCCGGCTACGTCATACGAAGAATATTACGCAGGGCGGTGAGATATGGATTTACTTTTTTAAATTTAAAAGAGCCATTTCTCAACAAACTGGTTCCTATTCTCTGTGAACAATTCAAAGAGGTATTTCCTGACCTGAAAGCTCAGCAGGACTTTGTTCAGCGTGTGATTATGGAAGAAGAACTTTCCTTTCTAAGAACACTGGAAACAGGAATTAGAAAATTCGAGGAAGCAGGTAAAAAAAGTATCAGCGGTGAATTTGCATTTGAGTTGTATGATACGTTTGGTTTTCCGATTGATCTGACTCAACTTATGGCAAGAGAAAAAGGAATGGAGGTTGACATGACCGGTTTCCAAAAAAATCTCGAGAAGCAAAAAGAACGTTCGCGCGCAGCATCAGTTGTAGACACGGATGATTGGGTACATGTAAGCAGTGGGGAGGAAGTTGAATTCACCGGATACGATCTTCTCGAATGTAGTTGTGAAATTTTACGTTACCGCAAAGTAAAATCGAAAGGCAGGGAACAATTTCAACTGGTTCTTAACCGTACTCCTTTTTATTCTGAGAGTGGCGGACAAGTTGGTGATACAGGAACCCTTACATCAGGATCGGAAGAAATTAATATCACCGATACACAGAAAGAAAACAATCTCATTATCCACTTCTGCGATAAACTTCCTGTCGATTTGAGTGCTACATTTCGTGCGGAAGTCAATTCTGAACGAAGAAGATTAATAACTGCCAATCACTCAGCTACTCACCTGCTCCATTCAGCTTTAAAAACAGTACTTGGTGCCCATGTCAATCAAAAAGGATCTTTGGTCAATCAGGAACAAACCCGGTTTGACTTTGCTCATTTTGCAAAAGTTACTGATGAAGAATTGATAAATATTGAAAAAATAGTCAACGATAAAATCAGAGAAAATATTCTTCTCGATGAGAGACGAAATGTTCCGGTAAAGGAAGCAATGGAAATGGGAGCTACGGCACTATTCGGTGAGAAATACGGTGAATTTGTGCGGGTGATAACTTTTGATCCTGCCTTCTCCCGTGAATTATGCGGAGGCACACACGTGAAAGCTACAGGTCAGATAGGGATATTAAAAATAGTTTCCGAGACTGCGGTAGCCGCAGGTGTTCGACGTATTGAAGCGATTACCTCGGATAATGCTAAAGCGTATTTTGAAAATCAATCAGCGCAATTAGTCAGGATTTCAGAATTGTTAAAGCATCCTAAAGATATTCCTCAGAGAATAGAGGCATTACTGGAAGAAAATGCTTCGTTGCAAAATCAATTGAATTCTTATATCAACGAGAAGGCTCAGGTAATAAAAAACGAATTGCTAAAAAATAAAAAATCGATAAACGGACTGAACGTAATAATCAGTCAGGTTGAACTCCCGAGCGCGGATGCAATCAAAAATATTTCATTCGAACTAAAAAATCAGGTTGACAATCTTTTCTTTCTTTGCGGAGCTGAGATAGATGGCAAGGCACATCTCTCTTTGATCATTTCAGAAAATCTGGTGGTAGAAAAAAAACTGAATGCCACGAATATTATCCGGGATTTATCAAAAGAGATTCAGGGTGGCGGAGGTGGACAGGCTTTTTATGCCACTGCCGGAGGAAAAAATCCCGAGGGATTAACGGCTGCTTTGGAAAAGGGATTTGCGCTCTTGACTTAAAAAGAACAATAGCACACTAAGAAATCTGTTAAAGAACATCAAATGATGTTTTCAGATTAACAAGCATATAATTCTCCTGAAAAATAAAAGGAGGGTGAAAAATTAGCCACCCTCCTTTTATCCGATCTGTTAAAGGCCATGATGAATATAACAACTGCCAATCATACCAATTAACAACTTATTGTACAATCAATTTCTTCATTGATGTACTCACTGCATTAGTTACTTCAACAAAATACATTCCTTTACTTAACTTACTTGTGCTGATTAAATGACGACTGGCTCCCTGAGGGATTATTTCACTGCTCAACAAGTGACCTGATGCAGTGGAAATTTTCACTGTCGTACTTTGAAGTATGTTTTCTCGAAATGTAAGCTGCACATTTTCTGCCGCCGGATTAGGATACAAGCTGAATCGATTATTTATCAATTCTTCCGTACCGGTCACAGTGTTAAATAATATTACAGTACCATCAGGTAATACTCCCATCAAGGCAAATGCCGGCCCGTTCTGATTAGTTGCAGGATCCAGAAAACCGGAGGCAATAACCACAGCTGCTCCACCTGCCAATGAACTAAGATCAGCATTGAAACTGGCAACTATTGTCGTATTGTCGTTAGCCGGTGTAATATCCAGAACATAAGAAGCAGGAGGAACACTCAGGTAACCGGTAATATCACTATAAGCTGCATCATCCACTAAAATAGTTGGGCCGGTTAAAACATCAACCATAGGAGCATCACTGGAACCGTGAACAACCCTGATGTCAACATCCCCGGTATTCATCGCTGATTCACGCATCTGATCCTGAATAAAAAGTGTGAATGCGGTAGATTGTGCATCAGGATTTGCCGCGAAGCTTGACGGATTCAAGACTCCGTTTGCAATGGCAATGTATGTCTGACCATTGGTAAGAGTCAAGGGGAAATTTTTTAGTGTATCGCTTACAGAAGTACTGTTTCCTGCAGCAACACCAATATTCAACAACGAATCTGCAGGCACATCAATATAAGGAGAAGATGTTCTGAATGCAAAATCATCAAGTAATAGGGCTCCGTTTACATATATGTCAACAGTTGTCGCAGCAGGATCAGAGGCATTATGAATGACTTGAAGACGTGCCTGACTCACAGAAGGAAATGGGACAACCGTTCCGTTAGCAAGCGCGGCATACAAACCAAATGCAGGTCCATTTTGATTCGCGGAAGGGGACAAAAATCCTGATGCAAAAACTACAGCACTTCCACCACCCAGCGTACTCAGGTCAGCAAGGTACGAAGCGACTATAGTTGAGTTGTCATTTCCGGGTGTAACGTCCAGAATATAATTCGCTGCAGGCACATTGATATAATTTGTAATGGCACCATACGAGGCATCATCAACCAAGGTCGCTACGTTACGAGCAAGCACATCAACTGTAGGAGCATCTGTGGCTCCATGCTCCGTAATGAAATCAACCTCTGAAGCATTCATAGCCATGTCTCTCACATTGTCCTTAATAAACAATGTAAATGCTGTTGACTGTGCATCCGGATTGACGGAAAAATCTACCGGATTCAGAACACCGTTAGCGATAGCTACGTAGCGCTGCCCGGGCATCAGATTTACTTCGAAATTTTTCAATGTATCGTTGACAGACATACTTCCGCTCCCGGCAACCCCTATATTTAAATTTACACCTGCAGGTAAAGTAAGAAAAGAAGTTGCAGAGCGGAAGGCAAAATCGTTGAGGGAGAGAGTTCCATTGACATACACATCAACCAAAGTTGCTGATGGATCTGCTGCATTATGGATTACCTGCAGTTCAGCAGTTTGACCCTTTGATTCCGAAAAAAACAGCAAACCCGCTGCAGCGATGAGTGAAATAGTTAAGAGTTTCGATTTTTTCATTTTTTTAACGTTTTAAGTAGTTAGACATATGCCCATAACAAGGGGAAAACAATTTTGTTTAACTTTTAGGCATTTTTATTAAACAAAATTTAATAACTATTTTTGTAAAAAAAATGACGAACTTGAATACCAATTCTTTCGCGAAAAAAAGCACATGAATCTATCCTGATGCAACATGCGAACCAAAATGAAAAATTATCCGGCCTGAACCCTTAACTAAGATATTACCTAAAAATATGCTTGACCAATTAAACAACATCGATGAATTCCGTTCCTCGCCAAAAATCAGGGAAAAGCTCTATGAATACGGAATGTCGAAATCATTTGCTGAAGGGGAAATAATATTAAATGAGAATGTTTACATCAAAGCAATACCAATTGTGACAAAAGGCAGTATTAAAGTTATGCGGACAGATGAAGACGGAAGAGAAATTCTGTTGTACTATATAAAAGCGGGAGAAAGTTGTATCATGTCATTCTTAGGTGGCTTGCATAATGACACAAGTAAGGTAAAAGCTATTGCCGAAGAAGAAACTGAAATTCTCTTTATTCCGATGGATAAGGTATCGCTTCTAATCAGTGAGTTTCCTGAATGGCTGGATTATATCTTCCGGCTCTATCACAAGCGTTTTGAAGAATTACTTGAAGTAGTAAACGCGGTGGCATTCAAAAAAATGGATGAGCGCCTTTTGTCTTTTATTAGAAAAAAATGTGAAATAACCAAGAGCCACACACTCTACATCACACATGAACAAATAGCGAATGAATTAGGTACGGCACGTGTTGTCATTTCCCGTCTGTTAAAACAGATGGAAGATGAAAACCTTATAAACCTGGGAAGAAATAAAATCACCCTTATGTAACATCTGTTACTATTAAACACTGTATATTTTTTGACCTTTGCCACTCAAATTCCACAACTGCTCATGAAGAGGTTGTTTTCAATGATCCTGATTGGAATAGCCATTAAAATGTGGTTTTTTGAAAAAAGTTAAGTAATATTCTTGTGTAACAAAAGTGGCTGTATAGTGACACGAAAAGATTTACTTTTGCATATCTAAAATAAAACAAACAAGACCATGGAGATTAAACAATTTGAGGATAAAAACTTATCACATTACAGTTATGCTATCGTAAGCAATGGTGAAATGGCATTGATAGATCCTTCACGCGATCCTAAACCATACTATGAGTTCGCTAAACTCCATAATGCAAAAATCAAGGCGGTAATCGAAACTCATCCACATGCAGACTTCGTCAGCAGCCATCTCGAGATCAGTAAAACTACCGGAGCAAGCATTTATGTGAGTAAGCTATTAGGGGCTGAATATCCTCATCAGTCATTTGATGATGATGATGCATTAATCATCGGCAAAATATCATTGCAGGCCTTGAATACACCCGGACATTCTCCGGATAGCATAAGCATAGTAGCTATTGATGAAAATGGGATAGAACAAGCAGTTTTCACAGGTGATACTTTATTCATCGGAGACTGTGGCAGACCTGACCTGAGAGAAAATGCAGGTGCTATAACGGCGAAACGCAAAGATCTTGCTAAGCAAATGTATCAGTCGCTCCGGAACAAACTAATGCTTCTCCCGAACCATGTGATGGTCTATCCTGCCCATGGTGCTGGAAGTCTATGCGGTAAAGGCCTGAGTGATCAAAACCGAAGCACTATCGGTGCGGAAAAAATGACTAATTGGAGTTTACAAACGATAACCGAAGAGGCCTTCGTCAATGAACTCCTGACAGACCAGCCATTCATCCCGAAATATTTTCCTTATGATGTGAGTCTGAATAAAAGAGGTGCGGATAACTACGAAGAGAGCATATCAGGAATTGAAAAAAGGGAACCAATCACTTGTGACAAATGTGCAGGATCATTAAACAAAGACCTCCTGATTATTGATACAAGACCTCAGGATCAATTCAAAAAATCACATTTGAAAAATTCTATCAATCTGATGAATGACACGCGATTTGAAACCTGGCTTGGTAGCATTATTAATCCGGAAGAAAAATTTTACCTGGCTGCGGAAAGCGAACTCAAACTGGATGAAATGATTAAGCGCATCGCTAAAATAGGCTATGAACAACAAATTGAACAAGCATTCACCATTGAATATGGCGATGCTACCGCGAAAGTATTTGAAAGCGAATTACTCAGAAAGAATGAACACGAATTTACTTTAGTCGACATCCGAAACCAAACGGAAGTAAAAAATAATGCCATTTTTGCTAATACAATACACATTCCGTTATATGAATTACGAGAGCGTGCTTCGGAAATCCCTTTAGACAAACCCATCGTAGTTCATTGCGCGGGAGGTTATCGAAGCGCGGCGGGAAGCAGTATTATCCAATCTGTACTTGGAAGCAATATTGAAGTATATGACTTAAGCGAGGCAGTAAAATCATTTCAACCATCATTTGCCTGATTCCCTTTCCAGCCAAACTAAACATACGAGAAAACATGAATTATATAATTAAATACAGATTAATCCTGATTGGGATAGTTTTAGGAGCAATTGCAGGATACATATACTACTACTTCATTGGTTGCTCAAGCGGAACCTGTGCCATTACTTCCAAACCTGTAAACAGCACGGCCTACGGGGCCATGATGGGTGGGTTACTATTCAATATGTTTAAGAAAGAAAAGAAAGTAAACGAAGAAAATCAAGAAACTAAATAATATTAACAGACTAAAAAAAAATATAAAATGAAACTAAAAAAAACAATTGTTGATGTTAGAACTCCGGAAGAATTTAGTGAAGGAAATGTAAATGGATCCATTAATATTCCACTGCATGAAATTCAGAATCGTCTGGAAGAAATTAAAAATATGCAAGGACCGATAATTCTCTGCTGCGCTAGTGGCGGAAGGAGTGGTCAGGCGACCGCATTTTTAAAGCATCAAGGACTGGACTGCGAGAACGGCGGAAGCTGGCTTAGTGTAAATTATTCAAACCAAACCAATTAACTGAAAATCATGATTCAATTTATTAAAAAGATTCTAGGCGCAGGGCCGGCAGTAGATTACTCACTTTTGGTAAAAGATGGAGCAACGATTGTTGATGTTCGCACGAAAGAAGAATATCAGCAAGGACATATTAAAGGCTCAATAAACATACCATTGAACAATCTGCCTAACCATTATTCAAAAATCAAGAAGGAAAAACCGGTTATCACATGTTGTGCTTCCGGGATGAGAAGTGCATCGGCAAAAGGCCTGCTTAAATCAAATGGATTTAACGAGGTACATAATGGAGGTGGTTGGATGAGTTTGCAATCTAAAATTAAAAAGTAACACAATCTGTTTTGAAGCTCTAAAAAGCCCGGCAATATGTCCGGGCTTTTTCTATTCATTCAATTCACCCTGAAATCAGCTTGTAATTTCCATTCACTTTTTTGATTACCCGGAAGAGAAATGTATCAAAACTTATTCCGGGGTAGTTTTATAATAGTATATATTTACAGGCACAACCGAATGGCTTAAATCCGGAATCAGTGAGCTGGAATTTAGGTCGTGCATCAGGTCTTAAGCTGTTTAATCCTGAATTTTGATTCTGTAAAAATATGCCTGTACTAAACAAAGGTCGTCTCTCTCTTCTCTATTTAAGCATCGTTGTCGCGTATGGTTTGCTCATGCTGGCCCAGGAAAACAATTGGCTGGGATTGGGAACACCTGTACTCATCCCATTGAGAATTTTTGTACTGTTAATTTTCGGTTATCTGGTTGTTAAGAAAAAATCTCTGACAGCCTGGATTCTGTATTCCATGTTTATTGGAACTGAAATTGGATATGACGCACCCGATTTTGCGGTTCATCTTCAGGTATTCAGTAAAATTTTTCTGCGGCTTATAAAGACCATCATTGCCCCACTCCTCTTTTCAACGCTGGTAGTTGGTATAGCGGGACATGCCAGTTTGAAGCAAGTTGGCAGAATGGGACTGAAGTCACTGATTTATTTTGAAGTGGTCACAACAATTGCTTTATTCATAGGATTATTAGCCATTAATATTTCTCAAGCCGGAGTGGGTATTGACATCCCTCCTGCACCTGCAGGTGAAACATTGGCAGGACAGAAACAAACCGCCGAACAAGTCATTCTGCATATCTTCCCTGAGAATATTGCAAAATCTATTGCAGAAGGTCAGGTTTTACAAATCGTTCTCTTTAGTATTCTATTTGCAATAGGCCTGGCCTTGGTAAATGAAGCCAAGCGAAAACCCATGCTGGATTTCACAGAAAGTCTGGCAGAAGTCATGTTTAAATTTACCCGTGTAGTTATGTACTTCGCTCCGGTCGGTGTAGGTGCTGCCATTGCATATACAGTAAGCCACATGGGGATTGGGATACTGTTGAATCTATTTCAATTACTTGCCACCTTGTATGGAGCATTGATATTCTTTCTCCTTTTTGTACTACTCCCTGTTGCACTGATTGCAAAAGTCCCATTGAAAAAATTTATCAACGCGATTGTTGAACCTGTTTCCATAGCTTTTGCAACCACTAGTTCTGAGGCTGCTCTTCCAAAGGCAATGGAGAACATGGAAAAACTGGGAGTTCCCAGAAAGATTGTTGCTTTCGTATTACCAACAGGATACAGCTTTAATCTTGATGGCACGACACTCTACCTATCACTCGCTTCAGTATTTGTTGCACAGGCTGCCGGCATTGATATGAGCTGGAAAGAGCAAATTCTAATGGTTCTGACTTTAATGATCACTAGCAAAGGAGTGGCCGGAGTACCCAGAGCCTCACTCGTAATCCTTCTGGGAACCGCGGCAAGTTTTGGCCTTCCCGTTGAGCCCATCTTTATCATTTTGGGGATTGACGAACTGATGGATATGGCACGCACTTCGGTGAATGTTATTGGTAATTGTTTGGCAACTGTTGTAATTGCCAAATGGGAAGGAGAATTCGAAGAACCTGTTGATGCAATTTAACTTAAACGATCAATTCGTAAGAAACTATCTGACTGTTATGTGAGACGATAGCAATCAAGAGTAAAATTCATATTCATAGCGAGTTCCGAAATGCTTTTCTTTAGTAGCACTCGAATTATCCATTTCGAAAGTTTGCTCGGCTAATAAATTTCCGGACTCATCGTATTCATAAATGTTTTTCCGAAGGAGAAGTCCACTGCCATCAAATAATTCCTGAGCGACCATCCGATTAGCATCATCGTATTCATACTTAATCCTCTTGGAATAGAAATCCTTGTAATGGCGTTCAACTACATTTCCTTTCTCATCGTAAGAAGTTACAACTCCTGAAATCAACTTCCCTTCAGGTGTACTGCGATGTGAAGAGATCTCTTTCCCTTCTTCATTAAATGAAATGGTAGTGATGTTCTTTAATTCACCGTCATCACCAAACTCCTTCTCCAATAAATTTTTGCTGTCAGCCGCCTTTTCGAAAACAACACGTTCCATCAAATCACCTGTATCATTTGTCTTCGATCTCTCAACAACACTGCCTTCAGCATCATAGGAAATCTCTTCTCTTGAAATGAACACCCCCTCCTCATCATATTCCATAATTCTGCTGATCAGATCCTTTTCATTGTATTCATACGTTGTACGTTCGCCACTGTCATCTCCATAATATTTTATCTCTTCCAGCAACCTGCCCTTTTCATCGCGATGCAGAATTCGCTTTTCTGTAAAATCATCCACCGCATAAAACAAGACGTGTTCAAGCAATTTTCCGTCAGGAGAATACCTGAGTGAATTTTTTTCCTCTAACTCCCCTTCTCTGTCAAATTTTGCCTCAGACAATATGTTCCCCTGTTCGTCCATTTCCAGCAAAGTTTCAAGGTATTCTTCATCCGCCTTAGTCATCAATTCTGAAAAGCTGAAATTTTTATATCGCTGATTAAGTCTTCGTACCTGTTTGATTTTTTTTGACATTTTCGGATGCTTTAATGTGCAAATTTATTTAAAAGTTCATTCCGGAAAAAGTGGATATTTTCATGCAACAGTATCTATTTACCCGCAAAGGTTTTAACGTCTTTGTCGGTAATCTTCTTTTCACACAAAATAACCATTCTTTCAACCACATTATGGAGTTCACGTATATTCCCAGTCCAGTCGATTTTTTGCAATTCCTTAGTCGCCTCAGGTGAAAACTCCTTCAATGGCATTCCATAGTCCTCACAAATCTCTTTGATAAAATGATTGGCCAATAAAGGAATGTCCACTTTGCGTTCATTAAGGGAAGGTACATGAATGAGTATCACGCTCAGGCGGTGGTAAAGATCCTCCCGGAAAGTCCCCTTCTCTATTTCAATTTTTAAATCTTTATTTGTTGCCGCGATAATTCTAGGATTTACAGAAATTTCCTTTTCTCCTCCTACTCTGGTAATTTTATTTTCCTGCAAGGCACGCAGCACCTTAGATTGAGCAGACAAACTCATATCACCGATCTCATCTAAAAACAAAGTACCGTCTTTGGCCAGCTCAAACTTTCCTATTCGCTGCTTAATTGCTGAGGTAAATGCACCTTTTTCATGACCGAATAACTCACTCTCAATTAGCTCTGACGGGATAGCCGCGCAATTCACTTCTATCAGAGGCCCTGTAGCACGCTGACTTTTTTCATGAAGCCATCTTGCTACTAACTCTTTACCTGTCCCATTACTGCCGGTAATCATAACACGCGCATCAGTAGCAGCAACCTTATCAATCATACTTTTAATTTGCATGATCGTTTCTGATTCGCCAATAATTTCACGAGTCTTGTAAACTTTTCGTTTTAAAGTTTTGGTTTCAGTTATCAGATCAGAGCGATCCATCGCGTTGCGAACAGTGATAAGAAGTCTGTTCAGATCCGGAGGTTTAGAAATATAATCATAGGCTCCGCTTTTGATAGCTTCAACCGCTGTTTCAATTGTACCATGTCCGGATATCATCACAACGGGAATATCAGGATCCATTTCCTGTATTTTAGAAAGTACCTCCAGCCCATCCATTTTTGCCATTTTAATATCACATAATACCAGATCCGGTTTATGTTCAAGGGCCAATCGAATACCTTCCGCCCCATCAGCGGCTTCAATCACCTCATATTTTTCATATTGCAGAATGTCGCGTAAGGTATTCCGAATAGGTTTTTCATCGTCGATGATTAATATTTTTGACATTTTCAAGCTGATATAAATTTAAAAATAAAACCCGATGGATCGGATCTTCAACTTATGGCATTCTTCCTAAAATATGCAATAGGAAAAAATCTATCGCATAAGATAGGCTAATTATTTCTCATTGTTTTTTTCCGTGTAAAATCTCCGGCCTTATTAATTTTTAACGAAAGCAGATCCTGCCGAAACAGGAATTCCCTTTGTCTTTTTCCAAAAATGTCCGTTATGAATTATCTCCCACATAGCACCCTCTTTCAACGCGTACTTTGAAAGCAACATTTCATTCAGTCCATACCGGTGTAAAACAAATTTTGTGCAAATGCTGGCAAGCACAATCATATCAACCCTCATTTTTATCAAACCTTTCATCCCATTCCGTTGTTGCAGAGTGGAGTGAATAAGTAATTCATGTAATTCACAGTATTCACTCAATTCAAAAGTATAACAATTTACATTATTCAACACATTCCGGCCATAAAACCTGTGACCAATCATTTCAGCAAAAGTATCGAAGGAACCGGAAGAACCTATGAGCATTTTCACCTTGAACTTCTTCAGTGAGATATCAAGGTCAGCTAATTGACTTTCTAAAAACTGCTCAATCAAATTCACCTCTTCTGCTTTTACAGGGTCAGAAGGTTTGAATAATTCGAGAAGTCTGGCAGCACCAATATTGAAACTGTGTCGTGCATAGATTATATTCTGATCAGCAATGATAAATTCCGTACTTCCCCCTCCTATGTCCATAATCAGTACAGGTTTCTGTCCAAGTTTAATGCATTGGCGCACACCCAAACAGATTAGTCGAGCCTCCTCTTCCCCCTTAATCATGGTGATATTAATCCCTGTTGCTTTAAAAACAGTTTCGATAAATTCCTTTCCATTTCCGGCACCACGGATTGCCGCTGTTGCAAATGCATGCACGACATTGACCTTATACTGCCTGATGATTTCCGAATAGTGTTTTAATGCACGCACTCCCCGCGTAAATGCCTTTTCTGCAATGAAGTTCCTGTGGATTCCATCCTCTCCCAGCTTCACAACCATCTTTGATTTGAATACTTTTTTAAATGATCGATTGGGCGAAACCTCAACAATGAGCAAATGAAAAGTATTGGTCCCCAGATCAAGAACAGCAACTCTTCTATTAGAAAGCGACTGAGAAGTCATAGCTTAGCTTTTATGCATTGTTCATAGATTCAATGATAAATATAACAGAAAATAAACTGATTCAGGTAATACTTTCGATTTCCATAAAAAATGCTTCAAAACTCACAGCCTTGGACACCTGAATTTAAGCTCCATTCAATTATGATAGCGTATCCATTTCCAAATCTCTTTATAGCCAACCTTTTTACCATACATCAAAATTCCGGTACGATAAATTTTTGCAGCGAACCAGGTAGTAAAGATAAATCCCGCAATAAGCAATACCATAGAGAGCAGGATATGAGTTAAGGGAACGCCGAAAGGTATTCTGACCATCATCACAATTGGCGAGGTAAGAGGAATAATCGAAAACCAAAATGCAACATTTCCCTGCGGATTCTGGATCACGTTAACTGCAGCAATATAGGCTACAATCAATGGTATTGTTACAGGGAACATGAATTGTTGTGTATCCGTCTCGGAATCTACTGCCGATCCTATGGCAGCAAATAATGCACTGTAGAGCAAATAACCTCCAAGAAAATAAAAGATGAACATACCGATGATCAAAGGAAAATTTATCGATCCCAGCATATTCATTAACTGATCCGCTTTGCCCTCGGAAGCAGTACCCATGGCTTGTTCGAATTCCATTTGGCCCTGACCGCCTGTTCTGGCTTTGATCATTGTCTCCACCTTCTCCTGATTCGTTTTACCATGGAGCATCACGGCAGAAACACCAGAATAAATGAGTATTGTGAGTACTACCCATAGCATAAACTGCGTGAGACCTACCAAAGCCACGCCGACAATTTTTCCCATCATCAATTGAAACGGCTTGATGGAAGAAATAATAACTTCAACGATCCTGCTGGTCTTCTCTTCCATCACACCACGCATCACCATGGCACCGTAAATAAAAATGAAAAGATAAATCAAAAGCCCACTTGCAAATCCCAGTCCGGTGGTGAGCGGTGTATTAGTCTCCTTATCCTCCAGATCCTTGGTGCGAATGCTTACATCGGTTTTAATTTGTGCAAGCTTTTTCTCATCAATACCTGCTTCCAGATATTTGGAAGTATTAATTTCTTTCTCAAGAGTAAACTTAATTTTCGATATTACTTCAAAACCTGGTTGCGATTCAGAATACAACACAACAGCTTTCTCAAGAAGTGAAAGATTTGTAGTTGCAGGAATATACAAAACACCAAAAACACCCTCCGCTTTACTTTTGTTTCTGACCGAATCCACGGAGCCCTCCATGTACACAAAACGGATCCTCTCATTGTCTTTGAATTTATCGTGGAAAATATTTGTTTCGTCAATTACCGCGATAGTTTTTATTTCTGTATCAACCTTATCAATCATGAGCATCGCTACCAAAATGGAACCCATCAGTAATGGTC
Organism: uncultured Flavobacteriales bacterium; assembly: GCA_964355885.1. Classification (GTDB taxonomy): domain Bacteria; phylum Bacteroidota; class Bacteroidia; order AKYH767-A; family 2013-40CM-41-45; genus QQVM01. The sequence continues at coordinate 7,879 of CAYHFJ010000042.1, read as the reverse complement.
CAAGAATAGTCATTACCAAAAATGATTTTTTCCTTACACGGGTAAGATATTCTCGTTGTATGACTAAAAATATTTTGTTCATGACAATCCGATTTATACTTATTTTTATTTAGATGTTGAATATATACCCCTGCTAATAATCCCTTATTGAAAAATTAAACCGGAAGGAGCTCCGATACCGCTTCACTTACCTTTCGGATAAAAATTTCATTCATACTTGGGATAAGTTCTCTGAAACCAAGCACCTGAACCTGTGGCAAGAGTACGCTCAGCAGATCATTGGGTGAATTATTCCCGAGTATTTTCACAATTGCAACATGATGTTCGTGATCTTCTTTGAGTTCCACTAGTTCAAAACCTGTCCACAGGGCATGTGTAAACGCGATCCGGTTTCCGACATATTGTATTTCGTAAGTGTTAGTTTTATTTTGCTTACGGATATCTTTCACAGAACCTTCCAGGATAACCTGAGAAAGATTAATAAGAGAAATATGACTACAGAGTTCTTCTACACTTTCCATGCGGTGAGTAGAAAGTACGATAGTAGTTCCCTTAGCTCTCAGATCCAGTAATTCGTTTTTAATCAGCTCGGCATTGATAGGGTCAAATCCGGTGAATGGCTCGTCTAAAATTAAAAATTCCGGCTCATGAAGCACGGTAGTCACAAACTGTACTTTTTGTGCCATTCCTTTTGAGAGTTCCTCCACCTTCTTCTTCCACCATGTCTGAATCTCGAATTTCTCAAACCAGTATTTCAGCTTTTGCATGGCATCCGCGCGAGAAAGACCTTTTAGCCGGGCAAGGTATAAGGCCTGCTCTCCGACTTCCATTTTCTTATAGAGTCCGCGCTCTTCAGGTAAATAACCCATGCGATTGATATGCTCTGCTCTCAGCGGTTTGCCCTGATAAAGTATTTCACCTTCATCTGGTGCGGTAATCTGAGTAATAATTCGGATCAAAGATGTTTTACCCGCGCCGTTAGGCCCCAATAAACCATATACACTTTGAGCAGGAATGTTTACACTGACCTTGTTCAAGGCAAGATGTGAAGCATAGGATTTTGAAACCCCTTTTATCTCCAGAATATTCATAGTTAGTTTTAAAATAAAAAAACCCCGGTTTGAAAGCGGGGTAAGATAATTCTTTTACAGGAATCAGTTATGAAAAAACTCTTTCATTTTATCATAAAAGCTTTTATCGCCCTTTCCGGGGTTAGGCTGAAAGTTTTCAGCAGCGCGTAACTTCTCCATGGCTTTCTTTTCGTCAGAAGTTAAATGCTGTGGCGTCCACACATTGATATTCACCAGTAGATCACCACGGCCATATCCCTGAACTGAAGGCAAACCCTTTCCTTTTAAACGTAGAACTTTCCCTGCCTGAGTACCTGCATCAATTTTTATTTTTGCTTTACCACTGATTGTAGGGATTTCAACAGTCGTGCCCAAGGCGGCATCCGCGAAATTTAAATAGAGGTCATACAACAATTGATTTCCGTCTCTTTGTAAATACGCGTGCTTCTCTTCCTCTATTATTACAAAAAGATCACCGGGGACTCCTCCCCGTTCCGCTGCATTTCCCTTTCCACTAACTGTCAATTGCATTCCTTCACCGACACCGGCGGGAATATTAATAGAAATCACTTCCTCACTTCTTTCAACACCGGAACCATGGCAAACTTTACATTTATTTTCAATAATCTGTCCTTCACCGTGACAGGTAGGACAGGTAGCCGAAGTCCTCATTTGTCCGATAAATGTGCTCGTCACCCTGTGAACCTGCCCACTGCCGGCGCAGGAAGTACATCGATGAAAAGAGGCTCCGTCCTGTGCTCCGCTTCCTTTGCAGGATTTACAGGCAACATGCTTATTTACTTTAAGTTTTTTTTCTACACCATTACCTATCTCTTCCAGTGTTAATTTTACTTTAACCCGTAAATTGGTTCCACGATTTACTCGTCTTCCTCCACGACCACCGCCGCCACCGAAGAAACTTTCAAACGGGCTACCTTCTCCGAAAACATCTCCGAAATGCGAGAAGATATCCTCCATATTCATTCCTCCTCCGTTGAAGCCTCCATTATTGCCCATACCCTGATGGCCATACTGATTATACCGCTGACGCTTTTCAGGATTGCTTAGTACCTCGTAAGCTTCGGCAGCTTCCTTGAAGTTATCTTCTGCAGCCTTATCACCCGGGTTTTTATCCGGATGGAATTTCAAGGCCATCTGCCTGTATGCTTTTTTTATATCAGTAGCATCAGCATCTTTCCTAACCCCAAGTACTTCGTAATAATCTTTCTTAGACATAATATTATTCAGATTTCAATGGTTCTTTCCGCATGACAGAACCAAAAAGTTCATCTCGCGATTCAATTAATTTCCAACGATAACCTTCGCGTGACGAATTACTTTATCATTCAGTAAATATCCTTTTTCAATTTCATCGATGACTTTTCCTTTCATTTTTTCTGATGGTGCAGGCATGTTAGAAATCGCATCATGCAATTCCGGATCGAAGTCTGTACCAACGGAATTCATCGGCTTCAATCCTTTGGATTCGGTTACAGACTTCAGCTTCTGATAAATTAGCTGCATTCCATGACGTACAGCCTCGACATCTTTTGCCTCGTCTAAGGATTTCTGAGCACGTTCAAAATCATCGATAACCGGCAGGAAAATAAGATATGTATCAATTGTGGCGAACTTAAGGAGCTCACCACGTTCTCTACTCACACGTTTTTTGTAGTTGTCAAACTCAGAATACAAGCGGAGGTACTTGTCTTTATATTCTGATAATTCCACCTCCATTTTTACAAGAGGATCAGATTCCGCCTCTTCGGCATCCGGTAGAGCATGCCCTGCCTGATTATTTAATTCTTCTTGAGAATCGGCTGTATTGTACTCTGTCCTGCCTTCCTCATCATTCTCAGTCCAAGACCCAGGGTCTTCATTATGTTTCATATTCGTCGGATTTTCAGTTATTAATGGCGTTCCTATAAAATTCTAAGCTGTCAATGACTTTGCCACAGAGCTAAAAAAAGTCAATTTGTCAGAAATTAAATAAAAAAACAGAAGAACCGGGTTCTTCTGTTTTTAAGTTTTAAAGCAATTTCTATCAATTTATTGAGTGACTACCATTTTTGATAATGCACTTTCCAAGGTGGCTCCACGAAGATTTTTAGCAACTATTACGCCTTTTTCGTCAATCAGCCAGTTTGTTGGAATCCCCTGGACACCATAAGTCTTCGCTGCATCAGAATACCACCATTTAAGATCGCTGACATGGTAGGGCCAAACTAATTTGTCCTTCGCGATGGCAGCTACCCAGGCTTCTTTCGTTTTGTCTAAAGAAACACTGTAAATGGTGAACTCTTTTGCATTTTTGTATTTAGCGTTCTTGTATTTGTGGTATGCACTTACAACATGCGGATTTTCCTGCCGGCAAGGTCCGCACCAAGCGGCCCAAAAATCGATTAACACAATTTTCCCGCGTAGTGAAGACAAGGCAATCATTTTGCCTTCAGGATTTTGCATTTTCAGTTCCGGTGCAATATTTCCAATCTCTACACCTTGCATTGCCCCCTGAGCGGAACTAAAATGAATGGAAAAAATGAATGCTATAAAAAGAATTGCTGTTTTTTTCATCGTTTTTTTGATTTTTTTTGAACTACTCAATAATGTTGCCAAGAATACTGCAAAGGTAGCTATTTCACTCCAAATAAGCATCCTTGTCATCAAGCTTCACAGAAAGTCTTTAAATAAATTTACAGGATTAAGTATTTAAGTCCATGAGACATGATTGATAACGATTGAAGTAAATAAACCCAGACTGCTTTCAAGGTATTCGTGTAATTAACTAATTCGCCTAAGAAGTGTGGAACCAGTTGGCAATTAGCATAGTCCTCCAAACAGAGTGGCAAAGAAATATTCGTGCATTCCTGGCAATTAATAAAAATCGCAGAAACACGCGCAAAAATTAAACCCGTTTGATACTGGCACCAATAGCATTCAGTCGCTCGTCTATACGCTGGTAACCACGGTCAATTTGTTCAATATTATGAATCACGCTTTTGCCCTTGGCAGACATCGCAGCGATCAGCAACGCGACTCCCGCCCTGATATCAGGAGAGGTCATTTGAATAGCTTTAAGTGGTACTTTTCGATTCAGTCCAATGACTGTTGCACGGTGCGGATCACATAAAATAATCTGTGCTCCCATATCAATGAGCTTATCGACAAAGAACAGGCGGCTTTCAAACATTTTCTGATGAATGAGGACGGTCCCTGCTGCTTGTGTTGCAGTCACTAATACTACACTAAGCAAATCGGGCGTGAAACCAGGCCAGATGGCATCAGCGACTGTTAAGATGGAACCATCAATGAAGGTATCGATCTCATACTTTTCCTGTCTTGGGATATACAGATCATCCCCACGCAGCTCCATTTGTATTCCCATTCGTTTGAAAACATCAGGGATGACACCGAGATGTTCATATCCAACTTCACGGATAGTGATCTCTGATTTCGTCATTGCAGCAAGGCCGATGAAGGAACCAATTTCTATCATATCCGGGAGCAGCTTATGATCCGTTCCTTTTAAACTGGTTACCCCTTCAATCGATAACAGATTAGAACCGATACCGCTGATCTTCGCGCCCATTCTGTTCAACATATTACATAACTGTTGCAGGTATGGCTCACAAGCCGCATTGTAAATTGTTGTTGTCCCTTCAGCCAATGCCGCGGCCATGACAAGATTTGCAGTACCTGTTACCGAAGCTTCATCAAGCAACATGTAACAGCCCTTAAGTTTTTTCGCATCTACGGTATAAAAACCATCCTCTTCATTAAAAATAAACTTTGCGCCAAGATTCTGGAAACCGATGAAGTGTGTATCGAGTCGACGCCTTCCAATTTTGTCTCCTCCGGGTTTTGGGATACTGGCTCTTCCAAATCTGGCCAAAAGCGGACCTACAATCATGATGGAACCGCGTAACGAGGCAGCTTGCAGTTTGAATTCTTTGGTTTCTAAGAAATCGAGTTTAATATTTTTTGCCTGAAAGGTGAACTCCCCTTTTAAAACTCCTGTTTGTTCAACCTCTACTCCCATGAGCTGCAAGAGCTCAATCAGTTTGTTTACATCACGTATATCAGGGATGTTGCGAATATGAACTTTCTCCGGCGTGAGTAAGGTGGCACAGATAATTTGCAGTGCTTCATTCTTCGCGCCCTGAGGTACTAATTCACCGCTTAGTTCGACTCCACCTGTTACTTCAAAACTTGTAGTCATACTTTTTTATTTATTCAAACTTTAGATGTGTACTTCAGATTGAACAACGAAATAACGTAGTTCAACTCAAATAGTCATCAGTGTTTTTTAAAGTTTTTAACATTTTTTCCCTGCTCATCAATTTCAGGAATAAATGAGAATCATTTATTCAATTGCATCCAATTCCTTCCTGATACTTTTCTCATCGCGCATCATTCTTGAATACAAGGTAATATTGATATCAAAGAGGAAGCGAAAGAATAACAGAGTCCAGAAGCGATGTGATTTCAAGGACTGATAAAAGTCAGGTGCCGTCCTTATCAGTTCAGGTAATTTATTCCAAGGAACAGAAGGAAAATGGCGATGTTTGAATCAAATTTACCTATCACGTCGGTTACTTCTTCCGGATCTTTCTTTTATTTTTCAATTTATTTTTTGCGGCATTCTCCCGCATTAATTTCTCCTTGTTCATGGCAAGAATTTCTGCCGTGTGATTCAGGCGAGCAGATTCATGGAGCTTGAGCCCGCCTTTTGAAAGTTCCTCGAGGTGACTGATAATCGTTGAGTCATCGACTGTGTCCTTATTCCAGGTGAGATATGACATCTTCATAAAATTGGCGAGATTCTGGGTGATCTGTTCCTTTCTCGGACCCTCTTCCATCTCAGCAATCTTCCGGATCATATCCTCCATCACCTTGCCGTAGTATTTATAGCGAATCTTGCTGGCCGGATATTCAACGCGTTTAGGCTTAGCATTGACCTTCTCTTTATCCGGCATTGGAAACGGCGCATCAACATCCAATTTAAAATCAGACAGGATGAATAAGTGATCCCAGAGCTTATGCTTATAATCGACCAGTTCACGCACAGAAGGATTTAGGTAGCCCATCACATTAACGATAGTTTGAGCAGCTTTATTCCGCTCCTCACGATCTTCGATAGTAATGGTATGCTTTATCATTTTCTGAACATTTCTCCCATATTCCGAGATCAGCAGGTGATCTCGCTGTGTGTTGTACGACAGATTATCTATAGAAACAAAATGTTTCTCCTCACTTGGTTCTGCTCTTCTTCTTGATTCTTTGGCCATAATGATTAAATGTTATGTAATTACCGAAATTATTGAAGTATGACTCTAAGAACTTTGCGTTCAAAGGAAATTTCATCTGCAAAGGTAAGAAAATAAATGCCTCTGGAAAGAGTTGAAACATCAAAGGTGATACCATAGTTTATGGGCATTTTATTCACTACCTGACCAAAAGCATTAGTCATCACAATATTCCCGTTTTCAACATTCGTGATTATGTTCAATAAATTCTTTGCCGGAACAGGGGAAAGAATAACTTCCATTTTTAAGGTTTGAATTTGAGATTCCTGTTTATTCAGTACCGTCTCTCGTCTTACACGTTGGTTTGCCGATGAGTTTTCGCAAGCGGTCATGAATTCGTCAATATCTCCCGAATCAAAAGGAACTGTACCTTCTATAAAATCCTTCTCCAGTGAAACCATACATTGGAAACTTTGAACATCGGCTTCATCCTCTTCAGATTCTACCCATCCTGCAATTGAATTTAGTTCATCTAAACATAGATCTCGTCGTCCGGCAATTCGATACGTTTGCGCCTTATCCATTGCATAACCAAACTTTCTTGAATAAAATTCTGAAAACACAGAATTCTCAATCATGTTGGTTTGAACTTCAATCACTTTCTCAACCTCCTCACAAAGGGTAGATTCATTCTCTGTTGAAGATATCTGACCTGTAGAAAAAGCGAAGCCAAGTGCTTCCATCATCTTTGTGTAATTCAAATTGAACAGATAAACTTCCTTGGAACCCGGGTTAATATAATCCTCCATTAAAATTTGGTAAAATAAATCTACTGCTTTCCTATAGTTATCAGGTGCATTTGCAAAAAACAACTCCATCGCCATTTTTGTAGCCTCGTTTAATGGGATGTTCACAAAATCATCAGTGTTTATTTCATCACAAGTCGGGCAATTTTCCAAAGGACTTTCAATATCGCATGGAGGGTTAGGACAAAGAAGTGCCCCCTGGCCACAAGGATCACTTGAACTTAGAGGTGATGCATCATCTAAATCTACGTTGAGCTGGTTTATGCTGGTTAATGAGTAATCAGTTGGATTCAGTCCTCCAAAGGCATTCCATTGGTTTTGATTAGCAGGAATTGGGAATAAACCTCTTCCTTGAATGGTTCCATAAACTGTACTATTTGAATTCAATCCGGAAGGAGATAAATCATTTAAGCCTTTGTTCAGATACAGGTAATTTGCCCATGATGTTTTAATAGTGTAGTTGTTGTTTATTGCAGTAACACTTGATGTGTTAAGAGTACACAAAGGAGCTGGTTGGTCATCCATAAACAAACTGGAATGAGGCATCATATACAAGCCATAATTATTATATGAAACCGATCCACATTTTACATACACTGGAGCAGAGTACATCATGACGCCATAATCATTTGTATTAACAAAGGGATCCTCCAGAGAGAGGCTTCCAGTACCATAAGACGACCAGTATATTCCGACTACATTTTTACTCGTGACAGAACCTCCAATCATTCCACCATAAAAATAAGATGGAAATGAC
>CAYHFJ010000041.1:0-22395 GCA_964355885.1 uncultured Flavobacteriales bacterium | reverse complement strand
TTTGCTGGAGGCAAGACTGACGAATGGAAAACAGGAAATCATGCTTGCAACCAAAAAAGGAAAACTCGCACGCTTCGATGAAGAAAATGTTCGAGCAGTGGGCAGGAACTCAATCGGCGTAAAAGGTGTTACGCTGGATGGACCGGATGATGAAGTGATTGGAATGATTTGTGTAACAGATCCTGTTCTTGAATCTGTTCTTGTGGTTTCGGAAAAAGGTTATGGTAAACGTTCTGATGTTGATGAATATCGTAAGACCAACCGGGGAGCTAAAGGAGTTAAAACCATCAATGTCACAGAGAAAACCGGAAATCTGATTGCTATAAAAATTGTTCAGAGCAATGATGATTTGATGATTATTAACAAATCAGGTATTACAATAAGAATGAATGTTGATGAGTTACGAATTATGGGCAGAGCCACTCAGGGTGTACGCTTGATTCGACTCGATGAAGATGATCAAATTGCTTCTGTAGCTAAAGTGGAAGTAGATGAAGCAGAAGCCGCGGTTAATCCAATCATTGAAGATCCGACACAAATTTCCGACACAAACCCAACAGCTGAGACCGACACAATTCAGGACCAACCCGAAGAATAAAAATTAAACTAATTTTCAGTGGATATGAAAAAGATTCAATTCATTTTTCTGTTCGTAGTAGTATGTACTGTGGCTTCGTTTGCTCAGAAAAACAAACTGCAATCTGCATTTAACTATTACAAAGAACCGTACAAGCAGTACGATAAAGCAATTGAAGCCATCGAAGAAGCGGCTGTTCATGAACAAACAAGTACATGGGCAAAAACTTGGTATTACAAAGGGCTTATTTATATGTCACTCTATGAAAGTGAGACGTATGGAAGTCTGTGTAATAATTGTCTTTTGACATCTTTTGATGCATTTAAAAAAGCACTTGAACTGGATCCTGCCAATGAATGGGCTGACGAAATAAAGGCTATTCGAATTCCCTACCTGTCATATCATACATTTAGCAAGGGTATCAACTATTTCAAAGAACAAAATTTCAACGAAGCTTTGTCTGCATTTGAAATGGTGCAAAGGATGAGTCCGTCGGATACCTCAGCTGTTTTAAATGCGGCGTATTCAGCGGAACAGGCAGGAAATAATGAAAAGGCTATCAGCTATTATCAAAAACTGATAGATATGAAGTTCAATGACGATGATGTGTACACGTCCTATTCAAATCTGCTCAAGAGAACTAACCAGATGGAAAAAGCTTTAAATGTGGTAAGGGAGGGGAGAAAATTATTCCCGGATACCCTAAGTCTGATGCTCTCTGAAATTAATATTTTGCTAAGTACCGAAAGAAGTGCTGAAGCTTCCGTCGCTTTGGATGCTGCAATAGTTAAAGATCCGGGAAATCCCAACCTTTATTTAGCATTAGGAAGCTCTTATGACAATCTGGCAAATCCAAGAGATGCAGGTGGAAAGGAATTAGTTAAACCGGACAATTCAAAAGAACTAATGATTAAAGCGGAGCAAGCTTATAAAAAAGGACTGGAAATAAGTCCTGATAATTATGAACTCAATTACAATCTTGGTGCAATGTATTTTAACGAAGGAGCAGAAATGGCGAACGCGACAAATAATATAAAGGATAATGTATTGTTTGAAAAAGAGAAAAAGAGGTACGAAGATAAATTTCGTGAGGCTCAGCCTCATCTCGAAAAGGCGATGGAATTTAATCCTAAAGCAAATAAAGAGGATATGAATTTATACGAAGGAACAATCATTTCATTGAAAGAATTATATGTACGGATCAATGAAATGGAAAAATATGAAAAAATTAAAAATCTAATCGCTAAATAAAAAAACCATTTTAATCAATTTCTATGAAAAGTGCAAAATTAATTGTCCCCTTTTTATTTTCATCACTCTTGTTGTTGAATTCCCTATGGGCACAACCCGTAATGATTGAAAAAGTTGAAGGCAATCCTGACAAGTTAATCCTTAATTATGAAAAATGGAAGCTGCCTAATGGATTAACCTTAATAATTCATGAAGATCATTCTGATCCTATTGCAAGTGTTGTAGTCACTTATCACGTAGGTTCCGCACGTGAGGAGATAGGGAAATCCGGCTTTGCCCATTTTTTTGAACATATGATGTTTGAAGGCTCCACAAATGTCGGTGACAAAGAACATTTTAGAATTGTAAGTGAGGCAGGAGGGACCATGAATGGAAATACAGAGAGAGATAAAACGAACTACTTTCAGACAGTGCCAAGCAATTATCTTGAAACGGTTCTGTGGCTCGAAGCTGATCGGATGGGATTGCTACTGGATTCAGTAACCAAGGAAAAATTTGAGATTCAAAGAGCGACTGTGAAAAACGAAAAAGCTCAGAATGTAGAAAATCAACCTTATGCATTGGCGTTTGTTGAAGTCATCAACCAGATTTTGTACCCTCCCGGTCATCCCTATAGTTGGCCGATAATTGGCTATGTTGACGATCTGAATAGGGTGACAGTTGATGACTTAAAGAGTTTCTTCTTACGCTGGTATGGCCCCAATAATGCTGTAGTGAGTATTGCAGGAGATGTTAATCCTAAAGAGGTTGTATCACTCGTTGAAAAATATTTCGGAAGCATCAAGCCATGCCCTGATGTTCTTAAAATGAAACCATCTGTCCCACTTTTGGCGACAGATCAGTATGCAAATTACGTTGACAATACATACTTTCCAATGACCATCATGACTTATCCGACAGTTCCTCAATATCACAGAGATGAACCGGCGCTTGATTTGCTTTCTGAAATGATTGGAAATGGTAATAATTCAATTTTCTATAAGAATTTTGTAAAGTCTGAAAAAGCTATTGAGGCAGGCGTGAGCCATCCAACTTCGGAACTATCAGGTGAATTTCAAATCATAGTAGTGACATATCCTGCATTTGGATTCTCTGAAATAGGAAAGGAATTTAATGAAACAGAAAAACAAATAAAGTCAACCATTGACGAATTTGAAAAGACCGGTATTACTGATGAGGCCTTGCAACGGGTGAAATCTACCTATGAATCACAACTCATAGATCAGGCAACGAGTGTATTCGGGAAGTCATTTATGATGGCAAACTGGCAAACCTTTCTCAACAAACCTTTTAATTTGTCTGATGAATATGAGAGGTATAATAAAGTAACCAAAGAAGACATTTTACGGGTGTTTACCAAATACATTAAAGGGAAAAGTGCAGCGATTGTGAATGTATTTCCGAAAGATCCCACATCAACAGCAAAGGATTCGGTAAAGAGCGTGAATCCTTATGCTAATGTGAAAATTACTGCAAATCCTGAAATGGCTAATTTAAAATTCGAAAGACCAAAGGATAATTTTGACAGAAGTAACCAGCCGGTATCTGCTTCACCTAAAACACCGGTGGTTCCAAATTATTACTCGAAAACTCTCGGTAATGGATTAAAAATTACAGGTACTCAGGCTACTGAAGCGCCTAAGGTTGTTATTCTACTCACAATCCGCGGAGGAGATTATGTTTTTGGTGTTGATCAGAAAAAAACCGGACTCGCAGCTCTTACTGCTGCAATGATGAATGAAGGAACAGAAAAATCAAGCACAGAGGAGATCAGTGCCAGGCTTGATAAACTTGGGGGTGAAATTCAGTTTTTCAGTGAAGAGGATAAAACAACTGTCTATGTAAGTTGTCTAAGCAAAAACGTTGATGCGACATTAGCAATCCTGGAAGAAAAATTGTTACATCCCGGATTTATTGAAGCAGATTTTAAGCGAACAAAAAAAGCCATGCTGGAAGGTTTGATGCATGAGAAAAAAGTTGCAGAAATTACCGCAGATAAACTTTTTGATAATATTCTCTATGGAAATTCTATCATGGGAGCCTATGCCTCAGAGAAGACAATGAAAAAATTGACATTGGATGATGTTAAAAATTATTATAAGGATTATTATTCACCCAAAGTTTCAAATCTCGTCATCGTGTCAGATATATCAGAAACGACACTATTGCCAAAATTGGATTTTCTGAATACCTGGAAAGGATCTGACTTTACCATGCCGGCATTTGCAGGATTTCCTGAAATCCCTAAAACACAAATCTACCTTGCACATAAAGATGATGCAGCACAATCAGTACTAAGTATTGGCCATGGTGGATTGCCCTATGATGCGAGTGGCGAATTCTTTAAATCAAAAATTACAAACTTTCCATTAGGAGGGGCTTTCAACAGTCGCCTGAATCTTAATTTGAGGGAAACTAAAGGGTATACTTATGGAATTCGTTCTGCATTTCAAGGTACAGAATATCCCGGAGCATTTATTGTCAGTGCCAGTGTTCGCCTGAATGCTACAGATTCATGCATCACAGAAATAATGAAGGAATTGAAAAATTACACAAACGAAGGTCTTACAAAAGAAGAACTGGCATTCGCTAAAAGCTCAATTCTGAATAGTGATGCTTTGAAGTATGAAACGCCAGAGCAGAAAGCAAATTTTCTATCGCAAATCATGCGCTATAATCTTTCAAAGGATTTTACGCAAAGCCAGTCAAAAATATTGAAGGAAGTCACCCAAGAAGAACTTCATGCCATTTCAAAAAAGAATATTCATCCTGACAATTTGATTATTCTGGTAGTCGGAAATAAATACATGATAAAAGACAAGCTTGAAAAACTTGGCTATGGTAAGGTAAAGGAAATTGAACTGGAATAATTGATTAATTGAGGTATTTTAAAAACATCTGGAATTATGTTAAATAGAAATAGTTGTAGTATGAAATTCGCAGTACTGTTAATGGTCATCCTATTGCCATTCCTTAGCTCAGGACAAAGCAATAATGTACAAAGTGCAGCCAATTCACTGAAGAATAATGAAGTTGGTGATGCAAAAAAATGGATTGATCTGGCAGCAGAAAATGAATTGACGGCGAATAATCCAAAAATGTGGTACTATCGGGGAAAGACTTACCTGGCCATACATACTGATAAAGCATGGCAGAATCTGGATGCAGAAGCTGTAGAAAAGGCTGCCATTAGTTTTATCAATTGCATGAAAACGGATGTCAAGAAATTGTATACCGATGACTGTAAAAAACTCGTATGGGTGGCAGGAATTGGATTATTCGATAATGCAATTATGTTCGCTCAAAAAAATGAGTTCAGCACATCCATGCGTTATTACAATTTGATTTTTGATATTATACCATTAGATGAGGACAATAACTTAAAAAGAAACAACATCACAGCTGAGGTAGTCCATAAAAACATAGCCTACACAGCATTAAAGGCAAAAGATCCGTCGACAGCAAAGATTCATTTTCAAAAACTCATCGACAGTAATTTTAATGACCCAAAGATTTATCTGAACATGGCAAAGATTTATCTGGATCAGAAGGATACGATTAGTGCCTTAAAGTATATTGAACAAGGGAAAGCAATTTTCGATGATAATCTGAATTTGATCACCGAAGAAATGAATATCTACCTGGTTCAGGGAAAAACAGATATTCTGATTGCTAAACTTTCTGAATCCATCGAAGCTAATCCCGATAATGAATTATTGTATTTGAATCGTGGGATGATGTATGAAAGCAAGAAAAACCATGATAGTGCTGCTTTGGATTATAAGAAAGCAATTGAGCTGAATCCTGACCAACTTGATGCAAATTACAATCTGGGGGTGCTGTATTTTAATGAGGCTGCCGGAATGGCTAATGCAGCGAATGCCATAAAAGCGAATGATGAGTTCGCTAAAGCCAAGCAGAAGTATGAGCAAAAATTTAAAGATGCGGCGCCATTCCTGGAGGAGGCTTTAAAATTGAATAGCCGGAAAACAGAGGATCATCAGCTGATGTATACAGCAACACTGAATTCGCTGAAGCAATTATATGTACGGACAGGTGAGATGGATAAGTACGAAAAGATTAAAGCACTAAGTGAACAAAAGTAGATTAATGTAATACATAAGAGAACTCAAGCCCGGAAATCCATCGGGCTTTTTTTTATTCAAAACGAGGCAAAGCCAGAAAAACACCATTTAACATAATATTAATTATAGGACAGAATATCCTTGATTTTTAAGTAAATCTACCTTTTACGGGGTTATATCGTCGAAATTAGTTCATTTATCAGCCTTTTATTAATTCATTTTCAATTAGTTCCGCTCACCCTTTGTGATCTGGTATTCACCATAGGTTCTGTGTTAACCTACCAAAAAAGGTTCTTTAAATTTAGCTTCTGATCTATTTTAGGTACTCTGTTATTAACAGCTACGACAAAGCCTTCGCACGGTTTTAACCCAAAAAGATATGAAAACGAGCCGTTGTCAAACAAAACATTATCAAGTGGAAGAAAATACCGTTCTGTGTATGAACAGCGGTTGTGATTCTTACTTACGTTCCACCTTATTATTCAATTCCAGGACGTGGAACAATATTTTCGCTGCATTCTTCTTTCTATTCTTCTTTATCTTCTCCTTTGATGATTTTTCATTCAGCGGGGATCTTAATCAAAATCAAATTCGTTCAAGGCAATTTGTAACGATACCAGAAACACCTTTGACCAAGGAATCCCTTCAATTAGAACTTAACGCCCAACACGTAATTTGTCCTGAGCAGGTATATGCCCAGATTCTGATTGAATCTGCGCATTTGGAGTCATATTTAACTAAGCGCACAAACAACCTCCTTGGGATGCGTTATCCATTCCGCCGTCAAACAACGGCTATTGGAATTTTCCTGCCTGAATCAAATTTGATTATTAAAGGAACACAAGCTGAATTGAAAAAGTATCGTAATCAGAATCATTATGCGGTATTTGAAAACTGGCAAGAATGTATAAGAGACTACAGATTCTGGCAAGACGAGTGTTTTAAACTTACTGACAGGTATTTAAGTTTCCTTGGAACTTATTATGCCGAAGACACTCAGTATGTGGAAAAGATTAAACTACTTTCGAAATAAAAATTCAAAAAAATTTGCAATATTTGCGGAAATAAATTGAACGCACTCATGTCACACGATTATTCTTCTCAGTCTCAATCAGATAGTCTCTGGTATACCTATTTTGGAAAAGATAGTTCTTCGGTAGTTTCCTTCTTATGGATCCTTGCGACTATTGTTGGGATTTTTGTATTCCTTGTGTGGGGCTAAAAAAATTAATCTCGGGCTTCCCAAATTAAAAAGTCACTACTCCATTTTCGATTTCCTCCTCCCCTCTTAACACTTTAGAACGCCCCCACCTCCACCGAATCGATTCCAAAGATCCTTATGAAACAGCATGGTTTTATCAGGTTTTTCAATGGTATTGCAAATAATGCCTTTTAAATTTATGAATTCAAGAGCAGTACCATCCTTATCAACATTATTTATTCTTCAATTTGCTCTATTTTAAAGTGAATGGGAATTCCTTCTTCAAACTTAAATAATTGTATAACATGATTCTCCTTACATGTCCCATCATCTGTCTCTAGGAACTGATAGGTCGAATAAATACCTTTGAATGAAGAATTCTTTTTTTCTTTTGTTTTTCTTCCGACATCGGGAGCACATTTCTTGAGTGCAATTTGTAACACGTCATAGCCTAAGTAGGCCAATTCCATTGGTTCCGTATGATAATGATCACGAAATTTTTTACGGAATTCGGTAACGGAGTGGTTTTGAAAGTCGATATACCCAGCAGAAAATAAATAAGTGTTACATGTATCGAAAAGTTCCGGGTCAATGCTCTGAGAATATAGCCAGGTCGGCAATCCAACTACCGCGATTTTGTAGTCAGCAATAATCGGCTTCAGGGAGGATAGTAAAGAACTTATAATATCTTCATTTGACGAAGGCACGAACAGTACGTTTAATTTACTTTTCTGCATACTGTCTTTTACCACTTTTGTGTAACCGCTTGAGAAATTTACATTTTTAACCTTTCCGGCTTTGACTGTTTCCATCCAACCATTTTTAAATGCTATTACTCTTTCATCTTCCCTGTTAACACCCGTTTTCAATAACAGGCAGTTTGCATTATTAAAAAAAGTAGATATTGAATTCCCCATCAGTTGACATTGAAGTAAAGATGACGGTGATAAAGCATAAGCATGCGTATTATTCCTAATGATATCCGTTGTGTTAATGCCGGCTGAGAATAATGGAATATTAGCTTTGACAGAATATTTATTAATGGCTCTTAATGTTGATCCATTTTCATTCGTAATAATTAAATCAAGTGTATTGAGATCAAGTTTTGAAAATATATTTATTATTTGCGATGAATCGCCTTGCGAATCCTTTATAATCAAATCAAGTTTATGGTCAGCATCACTAATATCTTTGGCAGAAATCAAAGCTCCTTCCACGAACTCAAGATTTTCACTGGCATTGGCGGGCAATGCTTCTCTGATATACATTGAATCGTCCTTCTGATTTCCAATATAAAGCTTTTGAAGTTCGAATGTGGTTATAATCAGAATTCTCAACCGTCTATTCTGTTCACGATTCTTATCATCAGGTTCCTCCGCTAATTTTTCGACGACCTCATTTTTATTGAGCCATGAATATGCGGGAATCCAGATTTTCATTTTAGCACTGAGTCCCTTTTCAGCAAGATCTTTATTAAACTCGTGAATCTCCTCTTGTGGGATTTTAAATTTTTGGGAGATGGAAAACAAGGTCTCTCCTTTCTCAACTTTGTAAATCCAGAATTTTCTGGAATTCACAAATCGTACGTCACTAGTATCTTTCTTAGACAGCTTATATTGTTGGGCATACATATTCCCGCTATTGAGGAAAATGAAAACAAAAATAAATAAACCGGTGACTGACCTCATAATACAATTAAAACGATTATTATCTACTCCCACTCAATTGTAGCAGGTGGTTTTGAACTGATATCATATACTACACGATTAACTCCTCTTACTTTATTTATAATTTCATTGGACATTAAAGACAGAAATGAATGTGGGAGGTGACACCAGTCGGCAGTCATGCCATCGACAGATGAGACTGCTCTTAAACAAATTACGTTTTCATAGGTACGTTCATCTCCCATCACACCAACTGAGTGAATAGGCAACAAGATTGCTCCGGCCTGCCAAACATCGTCATACAAGGAATGATCCTTCAAACCTTGAATGAAAATAGCATCCGCTTCCTGTACTTTACGTACGGCATCTTCAGTAATCGCTCCAAGAATCCGGATTGCAAGTCCCGGACCAGGAAATGGGTGTCTGCTTAATATGCCTTTATCAATATTTAATTCCGCTCCTACTTTTCTAACTTCATCTTTAAATAAGGTTTTGAGTGGTTCAATAATTTTCAAATTCATTCGCTCAGGCAATCCCCCAACATTATGATGTGACTTAATAGTAGCAGAGGGCCCTTTTACACTTATTGATTCAATCACATCGGGATAGATGGTTCCTTGTCCGAGCCATTTCACATCTTTAATTCGATGAGCTTCTTTATCAAATACTTCAATAAATACGCGTCCAATTTGCTTACGTTTTAGTTCCGGATCTGAAACATTGTGCAAAGCTTCGTAGAATTCTTTTCGTGCATTCACACCGGTAATATTCAGGCCCATGTGTTTGTAAGATTCCAGCACAGTCTCAAATTCATTTTTACGTAATAATCCATTATCAACAAAAATACAATGAAGATTCTTCCCAATGGCACGATGAAGCAACATAGCTGCAACTGAAGAATCAACGCCACCTGAAAGTCCTAAAACCACCTGTTCATTTCCAATTGTTTTCTTTAAATCCGCAACCGTCTCATCGACAAATAGAGCCGGAGTCCAATCCTGATTGCATTGGCAGATACTTACAAGAAAATTTTTGAGAATCTGAGAGCCATGCTCAGAATGTGTCACTTCAGGATGAAACTGAATCCCGTAAGTTTCTTCTCCCTGTATCTTGAAGGCGGCGATGTTAACATCAGGTGTACTGGCCTCGATTGTTATCGTATCAGGAATTCTTTCGATTGTGTCCGCATGAGACATCCACACGGTGCTGTTAATCGGAACATTCTGAAACAATTTGGAGTCTTTATCTAATGACTGAAGTTTCGCTCGGCCATATTCACGAATTTTTGAAGGGCTCACTTCTCCCCCATCGGTTTTGGCAAGGAGCTGCGCGCCATAACAAATGCCCAGTAGCGGTATTTTCTTTCTGAAAAGGGAAAGGTCTATTACCGGAGCTTCTTTATCACGTACAGATGCGGGGCTACCGGATAAAATTATCCCCTTCACGTTATCTGAAAGAACAGGCAGATGATGAAAAGGATGAATTTCGCAGTAGACATTTAACTCTCTGAGCCTTCTGGCAATGAGCTGTGTGTATTGAGATCCGAAATCAATGATTAAGACAGTTTGATGCATGTGCAAAAGTAGAAGAATCATTAATAGAATCCAGAATGAATTAAGAATATTCACCCCCTTGTTGTTCTGACCGGAATACTATTAATAAAATCGGGAAAACATTACGAATGTAAGTTACAAGAACTGTTCGAACGGAGAATTCATGTAATCACCATATTCGCTTCACATTGCTTCCCAATTCTGATTTAAAGCATTGATTTCAAATAATCTCTACAAGGCGAAAGAAGCAAGACAAATTGTCTTTGAAATTAATTTTGGTCAAATTATTCAATTCTGGTAGATTCCGAAAGATACATTACAAGGCACATTTTTCAACTTCATCTTGGGAACAAATTATGAAGGTTCATTTGCCTCATAATGTAATTCTGCGATTGAGGGATCGCTTAAAAAAAATTTATGGAAACAAAATACCTACTGCAAAACGCTCTTAGATTAAAGAGCCATCTTATTACTGTTTTTCTATTCCTACAACTGGTTTTCGTTGGCAACAATGCATCCGC
The DNA here is from genome assembly GCA_964355885.1 of uncultured Flavobacteriales bacterium. GTDB lineage: Bacteria > Bacteroidota > Bacteroidia > AKYH767-A > 2013-40CM-41-45 > QQVM01. The sequence continues at coordinate 11,540 of CAYHFJ010000041.1, read as the reverse complement.
TGCAATACCACGTCCTGATCATGTGGTGATTTGTGTCTTGGAGAATCATGGTTATGCTCAAGTGATAGGTTCCTCCACGGCACCTTATATTGATCACCTGACAACAATCGGGGCTAATCTTCAGGAGTACTATGGACTTACACATCCAAGTCAACCAAACTATATTATGATGTTTTCCGGGAGCAATCAAGGCGTGACTGATAATAATCTTCCATCGGGAACACCCTGGTCTTCGCCAAATCTTGGTGCAAGTCTTATTCAGGCCGGTTTTACATTTAAGGGATACTCTGAAGACCTGCCAACAACCGGGTCGACAGTTGGTGCCTCCGGAGCTTATGCCCGTAAGCATAGCCCTTGGGTGCATTGGCAAGGAACAGGCACTAATCAGATTCCAAGTTCATGCAATGTTCCATTCAATGAATTCCCGACCGACTTTAATCTATTGCCTGATGTGAGCTTCGTTATTCCAAATCAAAATAATGACATGCACAATGGCAGTGACCCTGCGAGAATTATATCAGGCGATGAGTGGGTTCAACAAAATCTTGGTGCCTATATTACATGGGCTCAAAATAACAATAGCTTGTTCATCCTGATTTTCGATGAAGACGATGCGAATTATTTCAACAGGGTTCCATGCATCTTTATAGGTCCAATGGTAGAACCGGGAAACTACGCAACTGAAGGGCACCATCATTATAACTTCCTCAGAACACTTGAGGAAATGTATTCGCTCCCCTATTCAGGAAGCAGTGGAACTTCAGAACCTATCAATGAAATCTGGCGGTTGAACTCAGGTTTAAGTCAAACTTCAGTAAATTCATGGAATGTGAATATTTTTCCGAATCCAATCACAACCGAATCCAGATTGACCCTAGAAAATACTGAAAATTTACCCGAAATCGAACTTCAGGTATTTAATATTTTAGGAAGCAAGGTGCTAAACCAACTTATTAGGAATATTTCAGGTCAAATGAGCATTCCATTAAAACCAGAGGAATTCAGCAAAGGACTATATTTTTATAAAATTCACAATAAGGGTAAGATTTTAGCCAGTGGTAAGCTATTAGTCGACTAAAGGTATAGCATATATGAAAAAAGAGCCGCACCCCCGGATGTTGGCTCTTTTTTTTTATAATTAGTTTTTAATTCAAATAATTACTACGTTTGGTACTCGTATAATTACACACATACGTTTTTCTACATTTTTAAGCTGCGAATTCCCTTTTCTTATTTGTACTAGAAATAAAAACTGTTCTTGATGAATACGATCACGAGTAGACGTCAACCAGATATGGCCTATACAGCCATTCTATTTATTCTCCCTGTGTTATTCTACTGGGGGGTTTGGAGTATTTGTTTTTTTCTGATTGATAATTCGGTCGAATCAGAATTACTCATGAGATCTATCATCCCCAGAAAATTGATGGGAATACCGATTCATTTTGTTGTCTTTTTGTTAACATCCATTTCACTTTTTTTCTCCGTATCAGCAAAACTAAGGAGGAGAACACGTTGGTATAAGACTCCCTTACGCATCCGACTGGGAATTGGATTAGGAATGTTCCTTATGTTCCTGATTTTTTTACAGTCCCTGATGTAATTTTAAATAAGCCTTAATGCGAAGACTTCTCAACCGAGATTGTTTTTTCCGTGAATAGCACCATCTCTTTACTGAAAGGATCGAGTTCCTCATAAATTTCCGTTAAAAATGCTTCTCCGTTTTTAAAAAGAAAGGGTAAAATATTTTCGGTTCTTTCCTGAAGTTTTCCCTGAGGAAATAACTTTTCGTGAAGCTTATGAATTTGGCTAACATCTGATTCGTTTTTTTTCTTGATAGATCGTATGAGCTTTTCTTCAACACCTCTAAGTGCTTTTTTAAGTCGATGCTGTTCCGCTTCAACTGATGCCTTAAGAGTTGGATCCATAAGTTGTAACTTTTTCAACAGGATTTCAAACTCCTTGTCCAAAGAAAGAAGACTCTCATCCATGGAAAAATCTGTCGAGGAACTTTCTTTGATATAAATTCGGATCCATTCATCAACATTCTCGAAAAGTTTGTCAGTCTGGATATGCAATTTCGTCATCCGATTTAATGCTTGCTCGTCTAAAAACATGGCACTGTTTCGAAGCAATAAAACAGGATAGGAAATATTCGAAGTAGTAAAGAACTCTTTAAGTTCGAGCCAGTATGCAATTTCCGCCGGACCACCTACCATGGCAATATTTGGAAGTATTTTTTCCTGATACAAGGGTCGGAGAACCACATTAGGACTGAATCTTTCAGGATTGTTCAAAATTTCCTTTTCAATATCGGCCTGTGTCCAGCTCTTACTTCCATCATGGAGATGAAAATTTTCACCCTCGTAATCAATTCTTAAGCGCTTATCCCCGATAAGATAAAACAGATTTACTGAACGTGGGTGAACCTGAATCTTATAGTTTAGCGACATCTTTTCCATGGTTCCGCTAATCTGCCTTTCAGCCTGATGTATTGAAACATCGTTGATTAGTTCAGGAATGAATTCCCTTTTTAATCGTTTATCATTCGCATCAATAATAAGCAAGCCATACTTTCCGAAAAGAGCGTGCAAAAATCTTCTTGTTGCTTCTGACAAACTCAGTGATGGCTGATAACAAGATTCCAGAAGATCCAGCCAATCTCCGGCTTCCGTTGAGCCGCTAAACTTTGATCGAAGCTGTAAAACAAGCTCATGAATACCCGCACAAGATGCGAGTCCAGAAGGGCCCTCCCAATTTGTTTGCCATTCATAACGCTGTCCATAAATGAAAAAATGATTTATTTCCTCCATATCATGATCTTCAGAAGCAAGCCAAAAAACGGGTAAAATCACTTTCCCTGAACTCTCCTGTAATGCTTTTGCAGCTTTAATCGTCGTGATAATCTTGAAAATGGTGTATAAAGGACCGGTAAACAAGTTCAGTTGATGCCCCGTACATATTGTAAAAGTCTCACTTTCATTTAACAAGGCTATTCGTTCAAATACCTGCCCTCTTTCCGAAGAAGAATCTAGAAATGAATACTGTTCTTTCAAGACCTCAACCAATATTGGCCGGTTGAGCTTTCGTTCACCTTGAGATTCAAGCTTGGAATTAAGCCCTTTTAAGTCGGGTGTAAATTCAAATAAATCCGTCGTTTTTACATCATTTTTCAAGTAATCCAGGATCAGTTGTTCAAATGCTTCTGTGTTAGACAGAAAAACAGAGGATTTCTTAAAGATTTCCATAGTTGAAATTAGATCCCAAATGTAGCAATGAATAAGGTAAAAAGGTATGCTACCGGCAATATTGAATATGGTCATTAAAATTGAATTTGCACAAATTTTTCACATAAAAGGCTTGTTATCAATTATAAATTAGTGTATATTTACAAGTAAGTGTGGGGAGGCAATGGGGAGCTTTTGTTGAAAATTATTTTCAGACAGCTTAATATGTGAGAATAATTTTGATACATTTACTAACAGGCTTTTTCATCGAGTTTTCTTCGCCCACTGCAATTTTCAATTACACACCAATCGAGTAATTAACTGCTATTAACAACTATTATTAGCTTACATGAAATGAAACAACTACGCACCTACTCCTTCTTTAATAAGAAGTCAATAAGAAATTGGCTGAGCTTTGTTTTACTTTTCCTTATTTCAAATATATCATCCGGTCAACTGAGCACGTATGTTCATTCCGCCAGCACGGGTAATACACTTGAGAATATAAGCGTCGGAAGCACCTCGATGATTACCTCAGCGAGTGATGATATTAATTATGTAGTACAAAATATTGGGTTTGTCTTCAATTTCGCGGGGAGTACGTTTACCCAATTTTCGGTTAATTCGAATGGATTGATGAGATTGGGGTCAACCATTGTTTCAACATCTCCTGTGAACCAGCTTACTTCCAGTTCTGACCTCCCTAAAATATCACCCTACTGGGATGATCTGGCTACCGGTGTCGATGGATACGTGAGATATAAGTTGACAGGTTTAAGTCCCAATAGAAAATTAGTAATAGAATGGAAAGTTACGGTGCCCAAGAATATCAATGGTAATGCTTCAGCAACCATGCAAGTTTGGCTCTCAGAAACTACTAATGTGATTGAGTTTGTCTATGGCACCGGTTTTCTCTCTAACTTCACGAATGGCGGTTACACAATAGGTCTTGCCAATTCAGCAACTGAGTTTATAAGCGTTACTGCAGCCAGCAATGTTGCCAGCCAAAGCATTGAAAACAATAATAATACAGGTTCAATAACTTCCGGACGAAAGCAACGATTCTCACCTCCGGTTGCAACCGGCCTTCCAACATGCGCGTCTAATTTTTCACCAGCATTTATGAGTAATGGGGTTAATCTGACTCCTACACTTTCATGGTCAGCAGGTACCGGAGTTCCTTCCGGTTACGATGTTTATTTTGGTAACACACCGAATCCCCCATTAGTATCAGTAAATCAGGTCACTACAAGTTACACAACTCCAACTCTCACTTGGAACACCATATATTATTGGAAGGTTGTACCTGTAAATTTATTTGGCCCTGCTGTCGGTTGTACTGAACAGCAATTTACCACAGCGGAGTTGTTAAATTATGAAGTTGACCGCACCACAGGAATTTCTTATAATTCAATCGTATCAACGGGAATTGTTAACTCCGACTGGAAAAATGGCCCCAACAATTCGGATGACAACTTAAGTGAAATCCTTCCTGTTGGATTTCCTTTCATCTATCAGGGAGGAGCTTATTCAAACTTTCTACTTTCAACGAACGGATTTATTACGCTAAATATATCGACAAGTTCAACAGGGTCGGGAGTAGGTTCCTATAATTACAATAACTCAAATCTATCAAATGCGGGAGCTACCGCATCTCCTGCAATTATTGCACCTTTTTATGAAGATCTTGTTTGTCAGGGAAACCCCGGTAATTTAGCCAGTCTTAATTCATCTATGCATTACCTGACGACCGGTTCACCAGGAAGCCGTGTGTTAACTGTCGAATGGACGGGTATGGAAACATGGAACAATACCGGACCCGATTTAAATTTTCAAGTAAAATTATATGAGGGATCTAATGTAATTGAATTTGTTTACGGAAAAATGGAAGGGTTTAACGGTACCACTAATTATCTCTATACTTATTCTTGTGGAATTAATGCAATATCAATCAGTGATCCACTGGCTGCGGGAGAACTAATTACTCAACAATCAGTTGACACCAGAAATTTCAATGGAACACCCTCAAACTCGTTAAATACAGTCCCTGAATGTAATACCAAAATTACTTTAACCCCGGGCATGTATACTCCTTATATAGCTCCGCCGGTTCTTGTCAGTAATAATAATTCTTCAGGTGCATTCCTCCTTCCGGTGAATGTGGTTCCATGCGCGAATCTTTGTGGTACCTATTATGCTTCAGCTAACGCTACCAATAGTGGTATAGCCCCTTGTTCGGGGATTGCAGATGATGACGTTTGGTTTCAATTCGTCGCAACTAATCCATTGACAACAATTAAAGTAATGGGTTCCGGTAGCTATGATCCGGTGATTGAGCTTTTTTCAAGTACTATGATCTCAGTTGGTTGCGCGAATTCTACCACTACGGGTCTTACCGAAAGTATTAATACAACAACTCTCAATATTGGTCAGACATATTTTGTCAGAGTATTTCACAGTGGTTCAGGTTGGGGTGGAGGGAATGGAAAATTCTCTATATGTATCAGTGCGACTCCACCTCCACCTGCAAATGACGAATGCCCTGAGGCGATTGATTTACCTATTGAGTTAAATTGCAATTTGATTCCAGGTAGTTCTACCAGTGATGCAACTGCCTCTGTTGATATACCACTCTGCGGAGCTGCAGGAACTAACCCGGATGATGATGTTTGGTATATTTTTACAGCTGTCAGCAGCATTGAAGTAGTAACCGTTCAAAGTGGTGCAGGATTTAATGCAGTGCTGCAAGTCTTTACAGGAGATTGTGCAAATCTAACATCTCTTGCTTGTATAAATAACACATCAACCGGTGGTGCGGAAGCCATCACATTAAACAACCTAAGTATTGGTGAAAAATATTATATCCGCGTTTATCATTACTCTTTAGGCAGTGGTAGTGGATTATTCAGTATTTGTGTTACATCTCCAGCTCCAAGCTGCTCAAATGGATTTACGCCCCCTCAGGCAACTGCAGATGTTCCAGCTACAGGTATCACGTTATCGTGGTCAGTTGTTAACAATGCAAATTTTTATACAGTCTATCTTGATACGATTAATCCTCCAACGACACCTTTAATCACTAATACCAGCGGACTCTCCGTTTACACAGGAGCTCTGGAAAGAGGAGTTACATACTTCTGGAGAGTTGTTCCATCAAATGCTACCGGCTCCGCGACAGGCTGTGGAAATCTGGCCTTCGCCACAGAACCTTTGGCACATGCTCTCAATATTAAATTCTTTATTGAAGGATATTATCTACAGCCTGATTCGATGGTTAATGCTATGAACCCATCAATACAGGATACAATTACCGATTCGGTAACTATAAGTCTAGCTCAACATACTCCACCTTACACCATATTATATTCATACAATACAGTTTTAAACACCCATGGAATTGCCACCGCCTATTTTGCTCAGCCTATTCTGGGACAAGATTATTATCTGGTAGTAAATCACCGTAACAGCATAGAAACATGGAGCTCTGTTCCCTTCGGATTTAATGATCCTGACACGCTCTATAATTTCAGCGATTCACTTGGAAAAGCATTCGGAAATAATATGGTATTAATGGGCTCAGGATTTTACGCCTTTCATTCCGGTGACATTAATCAGGATGATGTAATTAACGCATTAGATTTTAATTTGCTCGAAACTAAAGTCACACAATTTTCATTTGGCTATTTACCGGAAGATCTTACCGGAGATTGGCTCATAGAAACAAAAGATTATAGTTTGATCGAAAATAAAGTTCTCCAATTAGTAACTCGTCTTAAACCATAGTAGATCTTTATTCTTAAGATTATTATAAAAAACGCTCGCTTACTCAGCGGGCATTTTTTTTAAAAGCCTGTTTTACCAAGCCTTTTATGCAGTTCGCCCAAATCTTTTAGACTATAACCATGATAGCTTTGAAGAAGACTTCTTTTCCGCTATTTTTCATATTAAGAATGTTCAGCCCTGTTCACAATAAGTGAATTCATTTGTGGAAAAACTAAATCTGACTTCGTTTAAGTTAAATACTTCCTGATTAATTTTACATTCGAATAATATATATAGAAAGACCTCATTAATACTTTTAAAGTGAAACACCTACTCATATTTCAGCCTGAAATAAGTTTAAAGACTTATTTAATGGCAGTACTTTTTTCATCGCTCTTATCGTATCAGTCCATCACTCATGCACAAGTAACATGTAATGCATCCGGAACCTGGTCAGGAACGGCAGGTTGGGTGCCATCAGTACCGATTTCAGGTGATAATGTTACAGTCGCTGTTGGCTGTACACTTTTTGTAGATGTCGCAACTGCTTCCATCAACGATTTGACAATAAATGGGGTCGTGATTATTACTAATTCCGCAAGTTCATTGCTTTCAATGGAAGGAAACCTTGTGGTAAACTCAGGAGCTTCCCTGATAAACAATGGGAATCTTTCATATCAGACTCCCGGAAAAAATTTCAATCTGAATGGAACCGCGACATACATTCATAATCCCTTTAACAATACTGTTTCAGACGAAAATGTTTTCGTGCATGCATTTGAAAACTTCTCTTCAACGAGTAATCTGATAATTCAAAAATGGCATGATGGAAACGTGCCTTTAGCAGGACCCACAAGAATACAAAGCAGTACCATGGGGAATGTTACTTTGAATGCAATTGTACCCGGAGGAACCTGGGATCAGGATGGTTTTTTTTCAGTGCCTACATTGAACCGTATCAGAGGTAGCCTCACTGTCTCCGAAGGAACAGTTGTATTGGATGACGGCACCGGAAGTACTACTGCTCTAATTCTGCAGGATGTCACTGTAAACGGTACAGGAAATATAGTTTTCCAACGAGGCTATAATCGAAACTATTCATTGCAGCTAAATAATTTTACAGTCAATAGCATCCCTCCTGCCAAACCAACGGTTGTTCTTGACACCTCTTTCGGGGTACTGAATATGACTGTAAATGGTTCGATGAATATTGCACATGACTTTAACGCAATCTATGGAGGCTCCTATATTTCGGGGGCAGATATTCGAATTACAGTGAATGGAAATCTGAACATTACAGGAGGGCAAGTCATATTTAATAATAAAGCCAGTGCGGCATTATTGTTAAACGTCAATGGAACAACAACATTAAATAATGCAAGCCCAGGAGGGTTGGTATGTTTTGTTGAGGGTGCAAACGGTGCTTTCACATTGAATACACAGGATATGCTTATCTCCGGAGGGATGGCGAACTATCTGTATGGAAGACCGGGTGTGATTCCTGCGGTGAAAGGTACGGCGACACTAAACATAAGTAATGATTTTACCATTAATGGAACCTCCTCCACATTTATAGCTTACAGTGACACTAATGTGAGTAAAGTACGAGTTTCAGTAGCCCGCGATTTTACACTCAATGGAAATAATTCCCTGTTAACAGGTGCCTACACTAACGGAGCTTTTACATTTAAAACCTTTCGAAATTTCACTCAAACCAATGGTCAATTTATTGGACAGGCTTATCAAGCAAACATTTCAATTGATTCTATCATTACCGGAGGGAATTTTACATTTAACTCAGGAAATTCAGCTGATTTCTTTAAAGGGAATAAATCAGCAGGAAATACATTCATTGTTACAACAGGAAATTTTAGCGTATTATCGTCCGGAACAGGCTATGGACAAGGAGTCATAGGTGTCGATTCAAGTGCAGCGAATCTTAGTTTTTTAGTTTCACAAAATTTCATACAAAATGGTGGCCAATTTTCCGGAATTTTAAGTGGAAGTGGTGTCGTTACTTTTACGATTACAGGCGTTCTCGATGTAAATGGTGGTGTTTGTCGAGTTCACAATAATTCTATCTATTCAAATGCCGGTAATATCAACTTTTCCGTTGGAAGTGTAAATTATGACGGTGGTGTATTCAGTGCCTTTTATAATTGTAATAATAGCGGTTTGGTAGGTAACTTCATCATTAGTGGTGCTTGCACAATTAATTTCACTAATGGAGGAGATATTTTTTCATTTATTGGTCTTTCAATCGTGGGGAGCGACGCAAACAATTTACAATTATTTCTTTCAGTACCATCAGGAATTAATATTAGCGGAGCTAACGGCACATTCTTCTCCAGCAATGCTTTGGGTGTCGAAGTTATTTCTATAGGGAACCTGAATGTAACCAACGGGACAAACAGCTTTAATGGCCAACCCGGTACCATCGGAGCTTTGGGACATTATGTTTCGCTTACCGTGACTGGAAATATAAATATTAGCGGCGGAAATACATATTTATCCGCGATGTCTCAAACCATTCTTGCAACTGTTAATGGTGATATAAATATTTCAGGTGGTTCACTTTCAATAAAAGGTTCAGGGACTACTAATTCCACATTAAATGTTCTTGGTGCATATAACCAAACAAATGGAAATTTCTATTTACACAACCACCTCACAGATAAAATGCCTGAAGGTTCTGCAATTACCATGACGATCAATTCTAACGATGATAACACTGGAAATTTTACGCATACCGGTGGGATACTTGCATTTGATAATTGCAGCACCACTCCTTCTTCGATGAATCTTACTCTTCTTGTTAAGTCGCCCGTGTATACACTTGGCGGAAATGCACAGATGACAATGACAAATCCGGGTGTGGGTTCAGTATATGGAATCCTGAGTTTTGCCAGGAACGGACTGACCAGTTTTAACAGATCCGGGGCACATGATATTCAACAAATCAAGCAAAATATATTAAGTGGATGCACATTAGAAGTTGTAAGCGGAGATATGCAATTACAATCTCACAATTCCGCAACAATTCCTCCTGATGCTCTTTGGGTTTTTACCGGAGGGATTTTAGATTTGCAGACAAATAAACTTTTCACCAACAACACACGACCTAATAGCGGGGTTTCTGTATTCGGAAGAGTAAGAACGCAGAATGTCAACGGAATTTATGATGGTACCACAAATGCTGCGTTTTCTACTACCATCACAGACAATTTTGATTTTTATATCGCTACTTCTTCAACAATAGAGTATTATGGAGTAGATAATCAGATAATTTCCGGACTGGGGATTGGTAAAGCCCAGTTGACTCACCATAAGTATGGAAATCTTGAAATAAATTTTAGCGGAACTCCGGATATAGAATATGTTTATCCTACAAATATCCCAAATGATTCAGCTGTGATGATAAGAAGCAATCTGCTTCTTATCAATGGAGAACTCAATCTTGATAACGATCATAATCCTACTAATGCAGGAGGTCGATGGATTGTACTGGAAAGTGGTTCAATTACTGCAATGCAAAGAGTAAATGGGTATGTCAGAAGTGAATCAGAAAACGGTAATGGACGAGTCAAGTGGATTTTTAACAATACAACAGGAACACACAACATACATTTTGGGTATAATTCAACTTCATATATTCCATTAACTTTTAGTCATAGTTCAGGAAGTTCGGCGACGGTTTATTCAGCTACTTATCATTCTGATCCATTAAATATTCCATACCCTCCTACTGTTACACATGTAAATAATATTGCAGGACTTAATAACAGCGCGAATACTGTTGATCGATTCTGGTTTCTACAAACCAGTGGAAATATTCCCTCAGCAAATTTAACTTTCAATTGCACCGCTGCGGAAACCGGTAGCATTACAAATCTTGTCGCACAAAAATGGGATGCGCCAAATTTGGGATGGAATAATCCAGCGGGTATTCAAACAAGTTTATCTAATGGGGTACTGGCAAATTCAATTTCTCTCTTTAACAACTGGTGGACTTTATCCGGAAATAGTGTTTTACTTCCTATAGAATTACTGAGTTTTAAGGGTACTTGTCTTAATGATAGAATTCTTCTGGAATGGGAAACAGCGACCGAGATCAATAATGACTTTTTCAGTATTGAAAGAAGTAAAGATGGTATTCACTGGGAAAATGCAGGAGTGATACCCGCTTCAGGTACCAGTAGTCATACAAATTATTATTCTTTTATTGATGATCAAATTGGAAATGAAAATCATTATTATCGTTTAATGCAAACAGATTTTGATGGCAAGTCCACAATTAGTCAAGCAATCAAGGTTAAAAATTGCGGAGCTGATTCGGGCATATCGGTCAGGTTTGCAAACTCAATTGAAGAAAAGCCAAAGCTGATTATATTTGCAGATAATGCAATTGAATTTAATCTTACCCTCTTCGCAGTTGAAGGTGCATTAATATTTGAATATCCGGTATTCATCCGCCAGGGAGAAAATATCATAGCGGTTGACGACAGTTTCCTGAGTAATGGGCTGTATTTAATTCAGTTGCGTGGTGATAAT
>CAYHFJ010000040.1:0-22695 GCA_964355885.1 uncultured Flavobacteriales bacterium | reverse complement strand
CAATATTTTTTATAATGAGCGAACCGGAGGAGCTAATAATCACTATGCACTGCATACTCAGGCTATCGTAGCGAGCTACCAAGCTTCATATAATTTGTACTATACATCAGGTTCGGCATATTGCATGTATAATAATATTTCATATGCGACTCTTGCTACTTTATTTGTTGCCACAGGACAGAATAATCCTACAAATTCACGTCAGCTTCCTGTGGTATTTACTTCTGCAACAGATCTTCATACTTCTGATTTGAATGTTAGAAATGCCGGTTTTAGTCCGTTAACTCCTCCCGTTGTTTTAGATATTGACAGCACGCTTCGTCCGACTTGTGTTGATATCGGTTGTGATGAATTTGACACAGGCACAATTCCTGGAACTGCTTTTACCTGGTTAGGTACCATCAATACTCAATGGTGTCAGCCTTGCAATTGGGACAGGGAAATTTTGCCAGGTGCAACGGATGATGTTATCATCAAGGATGACAGAATAAATTATCCATTACTGGCAGCCGGTGTGGGTTGTGGTGATGTAACTGTAAATGATTTCACGGTGATGCAGAATGCGCTTCCTGCAAAGAGTGCCACAATCAATCTTGCTACATACACATTAAGTGTCACAGGAGATGTAAGCATAGCGGGAACTTGTACCTGTACAGGATCAACAGCATTTACCGCACTTACAACAGGCCTCATTGACCTTACTGGAACAACACAATCCCAAAGTGTGGACATCCGCGGAGCAGATGGAACATATCCGGGGATAATCTGTAAACTGCGTGTAAATAAAACTCAGCCAACGGGCATTGCAAGTGCCAATCATGAAGCTTACCTGCGTGGAAACCTGATCATCCTTTATAATCTTGATTTCGCGAATGGAGTTTTACTTTCAAAGACAGCCGCGACTTTTGATGCCGATGAATTGACGGCAATCAATTATAAAACAATAAGTATTCAGAGTGATGAGACTTCAGCAGTCACACGTCAGTCCATTGGAGCGCAGAATACACGCAATGGATTTTTTCAGGGCAGACTTAATCGTAAGATAAAAAGTGGCGCGGGAGCAAATGAGTATCTCTTTCCATTGGGATTCCGCTTGACAGGTGGTAGCGGTGTACTGGGCAATTATTTCTACACTCCTGCTTTGCTGAAGAATAATTCAATAGCCAACAATCAATATTTAACAGGAACTTATTTGCATGATCAGAATAATCCTACAGCCGATGGTGTTGCGATCGGTTTCACAGGTCATGGATGTATGAATGCTCTTGAAATTGATGATCAGGGTGGAGCAACTGCTTCCACGTGCAATAATAAAGAGATTGATATGCTGAGTACTTTTTACTGGGATTTTCAGGAGAGTACCGGGCCGGCTGCCAATGGGGATCCCGTAACTGTTACAGGTGCTCTTGGCGCGGTTAATTACGATTTGCAAACGGGAGGTGATGTCTATACCATGCTTGCACAAGACGGACTCACAGGGTCTGAACTAAGAATGCTTCGACGTCCGAGTGTGATTATTCCCGGTAATGCCGGTCAGGGTGTTTTTGTTACAACAGCTGGTACACACAATGGAGTTGACATAAGTGCCAATACAGGAATCGCGCAATATTCAATTGTCGCGGCAAGTCTTCAGGGAGCCAGAAGAGATGGGCTGACAACGTTTGGCGGTTTCGCATCTGCAGGTAACGGGCCTTCACCATTGCCTGTTGAATTGTTGTATTTCCATGCGGAGCGTTCCGGAGAAAAAAATGTTCTGTGTACATGGGAAACCGCGACAGAAATTAACAACGATCATTTTGAGATAGAAGCTGCACGCGATCACGGAGGAGAGTTGGTGTTTGAAACAATTGGCAGTGTTCAAGGTTCAGGAACAAGTTCACAGAATCATAGTTATTCTTTTGTGGATGAGCATCCAAAAACAGGAAAAAATTATTACCGTTTACGTCAGGTAGATTTTGATGGTACTGCAGGTTATTCGAAGATGGTTGTAGTACAGTTTAATACAGGGAAAAAATTTGAAGTTCTCGCTTCTTCACCTAATCCTTTTCTGGCTTACCCGGTATTGTACGTTCAATCAGAATTGGGTGGTCCGCTTTTAGTACAAGTTGAAAATTCAATTGGCCAGATTGTGTTTAAACAAGAGCTTGTTTTGTCAAGAGGCAGTAGCAGTCTTGTTCTGGATCTGCCTGCAGAACTTTCATCCGGACTTTATTTTGTGCGTACACTTTTCGACGACGGGCAGCAGGTGAGTCGCGTGTTGAAACAGTAGGCTTTTTCAATTGTTCTGTGGAATTTTTACCACAAAGTGCACAAAGGCAGGCACAAAGGGCACAAAGATGGGGTGCCTGTTATAACATTGATATTATTGAATTAAAATAAATAAGGAAGATGTGTTTGATAATTGCACTGCACTCTCCGTGAACTTTGTGCTTCCTTTGTACACTTTGTGGTTAAAACAAACCACTGATATCGTTGAGTTCATAAACTAAAAGGAAGAAGTGCTTGCAATTTGCATTACACTCTTCGATAATTTTTTTTCTCAAAGAACTTCGACTAATGATCAGTCGTTTCTAACCCGGAAAACGAGGTGTAATGCTCATTGTCCCTATTCTTTACACAGGTTTAACCCGAATATAACAGTATTCATGGTCATTTTCAGGTCATTTACGTAATAAATGGTTGTCTGGTAGGGCACTTTAGCTTATTTTTGAAGGTTCATGTTAAATCTATTCATATCGTCCGGAAAATAATTCTGAATGCAAATTTTTTTCATGCCATGCGTTTCTATGTAATTATATTCTTTCTTATTCTATTTGGTGCTGTTACAAAAAAAGTCTCAGCACAAAATGTGAATGTGGCAGGTGCACTTGTGGGTAATGGATCATATGCAACATTAAATGCTGCCTTCACCGCAATCGGCACTGCGCAGTTAGGCGCGAATATCAATATTTCAATTGTTGGAAATACTGTTGAAGGTGTTTCTGCAACACTGGGCAATGGCAACTGGGCAACTGTAAACATCAGCCCTTCAGGAGGAGGAGCAAGAACAATTGTCGGTTCAATAATAGGTGGTTTGATCACTCTAAACGGTGCGGATAATGTAACCATCAATGGATTGAATAGTGGTGGAAATTCACTCAGCATTATCAACCAATCTACAAATGCACTAGCTTCAACCATCAAACTGTGGCAGGATGCACAGGGAAATACAATTACAAATTGCACTATTCAGGGCTCTTCGACCGGAGCATATAACAACGCTGAGGGTGCTACAGTACTTTTTTCGACGACAGCTTCCGGTATAGGAAATGACAATAACACTGTCTCAAACAATGACATAGGCCCTGCAGGTGTGAATTTGCCGTATCAGGCTGTTAAAAGTTATGGTTCCGCAACAAGGGAGAATAGTAACAATAGCATTACCGGTAATCTTATCCATGATTTCTTCTCTGCTTCAACTTCAATGTCTAACAGCAAAGGAATTGTCGCTCAGTTGTATTCCACAACCTTTACCATCACGAACAACAGGATATATCAGACCGCGACACGAACCTGGGGCAGTGGCGGCAGCGGTGTTTTGGAAAATATATATGCCTGCATAGATATCTGGTCAGGTTTCGGTTATACCATTTCAGGAAATATTATTGGTTTCGCAAATTCCACAGGTACAGGCTATACCACATTAACAACCACTCTGGCAAATAATTATGCCAGCATGATTCATGCAATCACTCTGTCACATTCTGCAGCTGCCAGTTCAACGATCAGTAATAATACAATAGGAGGATTTGACCTTACTTCAAGTAGGGCTAAAACGACAGCCGGTGAGAATATTTTCCTTGGCATCTATCTGAAAAATGGAACAATTAATGCAAATATATCGGGAAACACTATAGGAAGCGCGACAGGTATCAATTCTATTTTAATCAGGTCAACGGCAATCAGTGCTGGCATTCCGGTGCCGGCGGTAGGTATTTATGCCAAGGCCACAGGAACAAATGTTATCAGCAATAATACTATCGGAGGTATTGCCATGAGTTTTTCCGCTCCCGGAACTGCCGGCAGCGATAACTTTTCCCTCGTCGGAATACTGAATGAGGGCAACGGCAACGTAACCATTCAAGGCAATACTGTCGGTGGTTCAATAGCTGGAAGCATCACATCTTCGCATCTTTTAGGCAGTGTAATTGGTATCAGCAACTCCAGCGCGGTTTTACAAGTGAGAATTCAAGGCAACACAATCCGGAATCTCAGACATACAGGTGCAAATCTCGGAATCGGCACTTCATCTTCTGTCATAGGTATCCTTGAAAAAATCGGTGCCGGAACTTTTGCTAATATCATTCACGGAAATCTTATCAATAATCTCAGCAATGCTTTCGTCTCTGGCGCAGCTGTAATTCATGTGAAGGGTATTGTTTCAAATCCTTTTAATTCTACCTCTGTAACAACTATAGAAAGAAATGCGATTCACACCTTAAGTGTGACATCTACAGCAGTTGGTTCATCGATTAATGGAATAAATCTAATTGCAAATGGAACTGCAAATGTGTTTAACAATATGATCAGCTTGGGTGACGGCCTGACCGGAAATTTAAAGATCGTTGGTATCAAGCAAGATGGGATGACCACCTTTGCCTATCATAATTCAATACGCATTTTGGGAACCATTACCTCGGGAACTGACAGTTCTGCCTGTTATTCATATACCAATCCATCTATCACTTTCCGCTCTAAGAATAATATTTTTCATAATCAGAGGTCAGGCGGAGGCGGAAAGCACTATGCCTTTCATGCCCGTTATATACCACCCGGATATCTAGCATCACATAATGTCATTTACAGCGCTACCGCGACATACGCAATCTATAATAATATAGCTTATGCAAATCTTGCTACGTTATTTGCCGGCTCCGGACAGGATGATCCTTTGACATCAAAATCAGTCCCTATTGTTTTCACCTCGAATACCGACCTTCACACCTTCGATTTGAATGTGCGCAATGAAGGATTGAGTCCACTTACGCCTGCCGTTACACTCGATATTGACTCCGTCCTTCGTCCCGGTTGCGTGGATATTGGTTGTGATGAAGTGGACCCGGTAAGTATTCCTGGAACTGCCTTTACATGGATTGGGAATCTCGACACAAAATGGTGCGAAGCATGTAATTGGGACAGAGAAGCTGTGCCTGCAAGTACAGATGATGTTATCATTGCAGATAGTCTTACCCGTTATCCTCTACTCGAGGCAGGTACATTGTTAGGTAATCCTTGTGACAATGTAACGGTTCACGATTTTGCCATCCAGCAAAATGTTAATCCTCTCAAGAGCGGTACCATTGATCTGGCAACTTACACATTAAGTGTCACAGGGGATGTAAGCATAGCGGGAACTTGTACCTGTACAGGATCAACAGCCTTTACCGCGCTTAATACTGGTCTCATTGACCTCACGGGAACTACCCAATCTCAAAGCGTGGATATACGTGGTTCTGACGGTTCCTATCCTGGAACAATCTGTAAACTGCGTGTAAATAAAACTCAGCCAACGGGCATTGCAAGTGCCAATCATGAAGCTTACCTGCGTGGAAACCTGATCATCCTTTATAATCTTGATTTCGCGAATGGAGTTTTACTTTCAAAGACAGCCGCGACTTTTGATGCCGATGAATTGACGGCAATCAATTATAAAACAATAAGTATTCAGAGTGATGAGACTTCAGCAGTCACACGTCAGTCCATTGGAGCGCAGAATACACGCAATGGATTTTTTCAGGGCAGACTTAATCGTAAGATAAAAAGTGGCGCGGGAGCAAATGAGTATCTCTTTCCATTGGGATTCCGCTTGACAGGTGGTAGCGGTGTACTGGGCAATTATTTCTACACTCCTGCTTTGCTGAAGAATAATTCAATAGCCAACAATCAATATTTAACAGGAACTTATTTGCATGATCAGAATAATCCTACAGCCGATGGTGTTGCGATCGGTTTCACAGGTCATGGATGTATGAATGCTCTTGAAATTGATGATCAGGGTGGAGCAACTGCTTCCACGTGCAATAATAAAGAGATTGATATGCTGAGTACTTTTTACTGGGATTTTCAGGAGAGTACCGGGCCGGCTGCCAATGGGGATCCCGTAACTGTTACAGGTGCTCTTGGCGCGGTTAATTACGATTTGCAAACGGGAGGTGATGTCTATACCATGCTTGCACAAGACGGACTCACAGGGTCTGAACTAAGAATGCTTCGACGTCCGAGTGTGATTATTCCCGGTAATGCCGGTCAGGGTGTTTTTGTTACAACAGCTGGTACACACAATGGAGTTGACATAAGTGCCAATACAGGAATCGCGCAATATTCAATTGTCGCGGCAAGTCTTCAGGGAGCCAGAAGAGATGGGCTGACAACGTTTGGCGGTTTCGCATCTGCAGGTAACGGGCCTTCACCATTGCCTGTTGAATTGTTGTATTTCCATGCGGAGCGTTCCGGAGAAAAAAATGTTCTGTGTACATGGGAAACCGCGACAGAAATTAACAACGATCATTTTGAGATAGAAGCTGCACGCGATCACGGAGGAGAGTTGGTGTTTGAAACAATTGGCAGTGTTCAAGGTTCAGGAACAAGTTCACAGAATCATAGTTATTCTTTTGTGGATGAGCATCCAAAAACAGGAAAAAATTATTACCGTTTACGTCAGGTAGATTTTGATGGTACTGCAGGTTATTCGAAGATGGTTGTAGTACAGTTTAATACAGGGAAAAAATTTGAAGTTCTCGCTTCTTCACCTAATCCTTTTCTGGCTTACCCGGTATTGTACGTTCAATCAGAATTGGGTGGTCCGCTTTTAGTACAAGTTGAAAATTCAATTGGCCAGATTGTGTTTAAACAAGAGCTTGTTTTGTCAAGAGGCAGTAGCAGTCTTGTTCTGGATCTGCCTGCAGAACTTTCATCCGGACTTTATTTTGTGCGTACACTTTTCGACGACGGGCAGCAGGTGAGTCGCTTGTTGAAGCAGTAGGCTCTTTTCAATTAATCCTTAGAATTTTTACCACAAAGTGCACAAAGGCATGCACAAAGTTCACGGAGAGTGTTGTGCAAATTGCAAACCCATCTTCCTTATTTATTCTAATTCAATATTATCAACATTAACAGGGACTCCAACTTTCTTTGTGTCCTTTGTGCCTTCCTTTGTGCCCTTTGTGGTTAAAAATATTATCGAATTCTCTGTACCTTCATCCATCAAAATATTGATTTAATCAAAACATGTTAGCCACCATTGAACACAAAGGAGAAACCTACAGAATAAATTTTGCAGAACCACTTGATATCTCTATTCCATTACGTGAAGGAATTGAGAATGTGAATGCCTTTCACCTGGCACCAATGAAAATTGAACCTTTCCGCATGGGTGAATTCATAGGCAGTGTGGCCGCAGGTGGCCCATGTAACGTAAACAATATTTTCTTCAACCCTCATGGTAACGGGACTCATACTGAGAGTGTCGGTCATATTTCAACGAATGCCTATCCGATAAATACTTGTCTTAAACAGTTTTTTTTCATCGCGGAATTAATTTCAATCACCCCTCAAGCTGTTGAATCTGATCATGTCATCACGGCTCAGCAAGTGATGGAAAAATTGGGAACTAAAACGCCTGAAGCACTAATCATCCGTACACTTCCGAATGAAACCGAAAAATTAAACAGACAGTATTCAGGAACAAATCCTCCTTACCTGGATGTGGAAGCCGCGAAGTTTGTTGCTGATCTGGGTGTGCAACATCTCTTGCTCGATTTACCATCTGTCGACAAAGAACAGGACGGAGGAAAGTTAAGTGCCCATCATGAATTCTGGAAATACCCAAAAGCACCACGAGAAAATTGTACGATTACTGAACTCGTTTTTATTTCAGAAGAAATTCCTGATGGAAGCTATTTGCTCAATATTCAGATCGCAAGTTTCATGAATGATGCAAGTCCGAGCAAACCTTTGCTGTATAAAATATTTTAGGTCGAAATAATTGCGTCTTTAAGGCAGAATTGCATTTTTTTATTTGTTACTTTATTTAGAACTATTCTATGTAGTCATTTATTTGTATGAGATACAAGCCATTTGAAGTGTTGATTTATTGTAACTTACGCTGACGTTTTGGCTGTAGTGCCTATCCTTTGTCTAAGCAGTGTTCATGTTCCAACCAAACTGTAGTTCTTTTTTAAATTTTTTTTCAGAAATACTTTTTCCAAATGTTGTTTCTGATAAATTTGCACCGAATCAAAAAAACTGACATATCAGTGACTTGTCAGTTTTAACGCTTGGTGTGACTTCGGTATACGTTCACAATGAACGAGTTAATAGAAAAACGATGAGCAAAATATCCTTAAAAAGGTACTTAAAATTCTGTCTTCCTGCTTTCCTTCTCGCGCTTTTTTCGATCACTTCGTCTGCACAGGATGGTGAAGCGCTTTTCAAATCCCAATGTTCGGCGTGTCATGCCGTGAAGGAAAAACTCATCGGACCCGCACTGATGGGAATGGAGAAAAGAAATACTGAAGAATGGCTTTTAAAATGGATTAAGAATTCTCAGTCAATGGTGAAGGCGGGCGACCCTTATGCTGTCAAGATTTTTAATGAATTCAATAAAGTTGCGATGTCCTCCTTCAATTTGAAGGACGATGAGATAAAATCAATTATTACTTATGTTAAGGCGGAGGCTGAGAAAGCGGAGCCTGTCGCGACCACAGGACAAGTTGGATCAGCTCCAGTTGAGAAAAAACAACCGCTTGCACTTTATCTTATTATAGCTGTTATCATACTTGCCTTTTTGAGTGCCTTGTTAGCCAAAGTTCAAAAGACACTGGCAACAACGATTCGACAGAAAGAAGGTCTGCCTGAGCCACCTGAAATGAGCCGAAAGCGGAGCTTTATTATCTGGGCACGTTCTAATAAAAAACTGATCGCGGTTCTTCTTATTTTCTTTACACTTTATGGAACTGTGAAAGCTTGGTATGCGATGCAGGCTATTGGTATTTCTCAGGGCTATACTCCGGCACAGCCGATTGCATACTCTCATAAATTGCATGCAGGTGATCTTCAGATCCAGTGTGTATATTGTCACTCCGGTGCCGAGCGGGGTAAAGTTGCCGGCATTCCATCTGCGAATGTGTGTATGAACTGCCACGAATATGTACGCAAAGGTCCGGAGACAGGAACAGCGGAGATTGCTAAGATTTATAAGGCATTAGACTACGACCCTGCTACCGGAATCTATGGTCCGAATCAGAAGCCTATTGAATGGGTGAGGGTTCATAATCTGCCTGACCTTGCCTACTTCAATCATGCCCAGCACGTAACGGTTGGAAAGATTGCCTGTCAGACTTGTCATGGTCAGGTTCAGGAGAATATGACGGTAGCAAGTCAGTTTGCACCCCTCACTATGGTATGGTGCCTTGATTGCCATAAAACAACTCCTGTTAAGATGGCTGGAAACGGTTATTACGAAGAATATCATAAAAAAATGCTTAGCAAGTTCGGTTCTGACTCTCTGTTGACTGTTGACAAGATCGGTGGACTTGAATGTGCACGTTGTCATTATTAATACAAAATTGATTGGTCGGGGAAGGTCAGCCGAAGTAATGGGTAAGCTTCTTCTTATGATTCATAATAAATTTAAGCAATGAGCAAAAGATATTGGAAAGGTGTAGAAGAGCTTCAAAACGACGCTGAGTTTGTCCGTTTGAAGAACAATGAATTCTATGAACACCTTCCTCTTGATGAAGTCATTCAGAAAAAAGCTGTTGACAGCAATACCACGCCTCGCCGTGATTTTCTAAAGTTTCTTGGATTCAGTGTTGCTGCCGCTTCACTTGCATCTTGTGAGACTCCTGTAAGAAAGTCGATCCCTTACCTCATTCGTCCTGAAGAAATTACTCCGGGTATTGCCGATTGGTATGCATCTACTTATTATGATGGTTACGATTATTGCAGTATCGTTGTAAAGACGCGCGAAGGTCGTCCGATTAAACTGGAAGGAAATTCATTAAGTTCCGTTACTAAAGGTGGTGTAAATGCTCGTGTACAGGCTTCAGTGCTTTCCTTGTATGACAGTGCCCGACTGAAAACTCCTGCTATGTATGGCAATGCTGCTACTTGGGCGGATGTTGACAAGACCATTCTTGAAAAACTAAGTGCAATTTCCGCAAAGGGCGGAAAAATAAGAATCCTGACTTCTACAATTATCAGTCCGTCTACTTTAAAAGTTATTGCTGATTTTTCTGCAAAGTATCCGAACACAAAGCATGTAGTATATGACGCGGTTTCAAGTTCTGCCATGCGTCAGGCGAATCAGATGAGCTTTTCTGTGAATGTTATCCCATCATATTATTTTGATAAGGCGAATGTAATTGTCGGTATTGGTGCCGATTTCCTAACCAACTGGATCTCTCCGATTGAATATTCCCGCCAATATGCTATCACACGTAAACTGAATAATGGCAAGAAGAATATGTCGCGTCACATTCAGTTCGAATCCGCTCTTTCTGTGACAGGAAGTAATTCTGACGTGCGTGTAGCGGTGAAGCCAAGTCAGCAGGGTATAGTAGTGGCGAATCTTTATAACGCGATCGCTTCGCTTGCCGGTGCAACGTCAATACCTGCGGCAGGAGCTGCAGACATACAAAAAGAAATTTCCGCTACAGCAAAAGAACTCTGGGACAACAAAGGTAATTCTCTTGTTGTCTGCGGTATTAATAATGTAGCAATACAGAATATTGTCAACGGAATCAATTCCCTTCTTGGAAATTACGGCAACACAATTGATCTTGATAACCCTAACAAGATGCGTCAGGGTAATGATGCTGATGTGGCTATTCTGGTTGACGAGATGAATAAGGGAGAAGTTGCCGGTCTTTTGATCTATAATTGTAACCCCGCATATACTCTTCCTGAAGGAAAGCAATTTGCAAACCTCCTTAAAAAACTTGACTTGTCTGTTTCATTCGCGGATCGCTCCGATGAGACAGCAAGCAATTGCCAGTTTGTTTGCCCGGATCATCACCCTCTGGAGTCATGGATGGATGCTGAACCTAAAGCCGGTTTGTATTCGCTCGGACAACCAACCATTTCGCCACTATTCAAAACACGTCAGGTACAGGAAAGTCTGCTGACATGGGCAGGAAATGTGACAAACTATCACGACTACATGGCCGCCTACTGGGCTGCTAATATTTTAAACAAGGGTACCGGTGACTGGAACAAAGTCTTACAGGACGGAGTTTTCGAGACCAGCCAGATACAAGCTAAAAGTTATACAAATGCATCTGATTTGAATGCTGCCGCAAACAGTATTTCCAAGATGCAGGTCACAGGTCTGGAACTTCTGGTGTATGAAAAGACTGGAATTGGTTCAGGACTTATGTCAAATAATCCTTGGTTGCAGGAACTTCCCGATCCGATTTCTAAGATCACATGGGATAATTACCTCGCAGTTTCTCCGAAGGATGCACGCGAAAGGAATTGGAAGCAGGGACAGGTAGTTTCAATCACTGCCGGGAGAGTTAAAATGAATGCACCTGTTGTCATTCAGCCCGGTCAAGCTTTCGGTACGGTTTCGATTGCTTTAGGTTATGGGAGAAGTGCTGCAGGTAAGGTAGCCGACAATCGTGGCGTGAATGCATATCCTTTCACAAGCCTTGGCACTGACGAAATGAATTACTCTGTCGGTGGAGTTGAGATACAAAAATCAGTGGAAGAGGATTACGCTTTTGCTGCAACGCAAACACATCATACCATGATGGGTCGTGCTATTGTAAAAGAAACAACATTACCTGAATATTTAATTGATAAGAACGCGGGTAATCATCCCGAGCTGTTCAAGAAAAAGGTTGGCCATCACGAAGAAATTGACGTGAAGGCGGAAGACCTGACCTTGTGGAGAGAATTTGAATTAGGTCAGCATCATTGGGGAATGGCAATCGACCTGAACTCCTGCATAGGATGCGGTTCTTGTGTTGTCGCTTGTACAGCAGAGAATAATGTTGCAGTTGTAGGAAAAGACGAGGTAATGCGCAGCCGTGAGATGCACTGGATGCGTATTGACCGTTATTACACCAGCGATGCGGATCCTAAAGAAGGAGAATCAGGTGATCTGAAAGCCATGGAAAATCCCAGTGATCTTCCAAAGGTTGTTTTCCAACCGATAATGTGTCAGCATTGTAATCATGCTCCTTGCGAAACTGTTTGTCCGGTTATCGCTACCAGCCATAGCTCAGAAGGGCTTAATCAGATGACCTACAACCGCTGTGTTGGTACACGTTATTGTGCGAACAACTGTCCGTACAAAGTGCGTCGTTTCAACTGGTTCAGTTATACCGACAATCCAAAGTTCGACTATAACATGAATGATGACCTGGGTAAGATGGTTCTCAATCCGGATGTAGTAGTTCGTTCACGCGGTGTGATGGAAAAATGTTCTATGTGTGTACAGCGTATTCAGGATACAAAATTGATCGCTAAGAAGGAAGGTCGCAAGATCCCTGATGGAGAGATCAAGACAGCCTGTTCGCAGTCATGTCCTACGCAAGCTATTACTTTTGGTGACTATAATAATCCTGAGAGTGAAGTA
The DNA here is from genome assembly GCA_964355885.1 of uncultured Flavobacteriales bacterium. GTDB lineage: Bacteria > Bacteroidota > Bacteroidia > AKYH767-A > 2013-40CM-41-45 > QQVM01. Next base: position 10,073 of record CAYHFJ010000040.1, on the reverse strand, counting down.
AAACGCATGTGGAAGCCTGAAGAACGCAGCTACCATCTGCTGGAAGAGCTGAACATTAAACCGAATGTTTATTATTTGACGAAAGTGCGTAATACTTCCGAAGGGAAGGAAGCGTAATATTATATAATTCAGAAAGCAAACTGATTAGCCAACTATGAGCGGTAATCACGAATCGGTCGTCCGGGACCCGTTAATTCTCGGAGATAAAACATACCACCAGATGACAGAAGATATCTGTCGTCCGATTGAAGGCAAGGCCAATAAGTATTGGTGGATATCATTCGTGATCGCTTTCACCGCGATGACCTGGGGCATCATTTGTTTGTCATACACCATCGGAACCGGTATTGGTGTCTGGGGAGCTAACAAAACCGTCGGTTGGGCTTGGGATATTACCAATTTCGTTTGGTGGATCGGGATAGGACACGCGGGAACGTTGATCTCCGCAATCCTTTTATTATTCCGTCAGCGTTGGAGAATGTCTATCAACCGTTCAGCGGAGGCGATGACAATCTTTGCAGTAATCTGTGCCGGATTGTTTCCGGTATTTCACACCGGTCGTCCATGGCTTGATTACTGGATGTTTCCAATCGCAAACCAGTTTGGGTCACTCTGGGTAAATTTTAACTCACCACTACTTTGGGACGTATTCGCGATCTCGACATATTTTACGGTATCCCTTGTATTCTGGTATCTTGGTCTGTTACCGGATCTTGCCACAGTTCGGGATCGTTGCATTACTCCTACGAAGAAATTTATCTATGGATTACTCGCATTTGGCTGGAAGGGAACAGCACGCGACTGGCATCGTTTTGAAGAGGTGGCACTTGTGCTGGCCGGCTTGTCCGCACCACTGGTACTTTCTGTACATACTATTGTATCCTTTGACTTCGCTACATCTATCGTTCCGGGATGGCACACTACCATCTTCCCTCCTTATTTCGTTGCAGGAGCGATCTTCTCCGGTTTCGCGATGGTGTTAACTTTGATGATTATTGCCAGGAAAGTGTTATCACTTGAGCAGTACATCACCATCCAGCATATTGAGTTGATGAATAAAATCATCATTCTCACAGGATCAATTGTTGGGGTTGCTTATATTACTGAATTCTTTATCGCCTGGTACTCGGGAGTGCAATATGAGCAGTATGCGTTCATGAACAGGATGTTTGGACCTTATTGGTGGGCATATTGGAGTATGATGACCTGTAATGTAATCACTCCACAGCTTTTTTGGTTCAAAAAACTTCGTACAAGTGTAATGGCAACTTTCATTATTTCAATCTTCGTGAATATTGGAATGTGGTTCGAGCGATTTGTGATCATCGTCACTTCACTTCACAGAGATTTCCTCCCAAGCAGCTGGGTTATGTATTCTCCTACCTATATCGAAGTTGGTATATTTATAGGAACAATTGGTTTGTTCTTCACTTGTTTCCTCATCTTTGCCCGTGTCTTTCCGGTAATTGCCTTGGCTGAGCTCAAGTCTATCCTGAAAAGAACCGGTAGTCAGTACTTGAAAAAATAGAGACCATTTATTATGGCTAAATTAATATACGGTATATACGAAGACGAAGAAGTCCTGATGGATGCCATCACTTCGTTAAAGGAAAATGGTGTCATCTGTAAAGATGTTCAGAGTCCATTCCCTATTCATGGCATTGAAAAACTACTGGATGTACCTCGTACACGGATTTCCATCGCCGCTTTTTTGTATGGTATCACAGGAACATTACTTGCCTTGTTGATGACATGGTATATGATGATTTCTGACTGGCCGATCAACATAGGTGGTAAGCCGAATATGATGTTATATATGAACCTCCCGGCATTTATTCCTGTTACTTTTGAGTTGACAGTTTTCTGTGCAGCTCACGGTATGGCTCTTACATTCTTATTGCGTAGCAAACTTCTTCCGGGTGTGACCGCGCCAATTCCGCATCCCCGGTTAACAGATGATAAATTCGTTCTTCATGTTGACATAAAGGACGAAGGAAAACTAAATGAAGTGGTTTCCCTGATAAAAGCATCAGGAGCTTCAGAGGTCATGTTAAAATCAATGCAATTTTCCTGATCAGCACCATGAAGAAATTACTAAGCTATATTATTCCACTTGCATTCATTACCGTAGGTTCGTCCTGTCATTACACCGACACTACGAAGCCCGGTTATGAATTCATGCCTGACATGTACCGTTCTCCATCCTATGAGACTTACTCCGGAAACCCTAATTTTCCGGACAGCATTACGGCGCGCCAACCTGTAAAAGGAACAATTGCACGCGGAGATGCCATCTTTAGTGATTTTGATCGTATGCCTTATGCCTATGCCAACACGTTGGAAGGTTATGAGCTTGCAGGAGCAAACTTGAAAAGTCCCTTACCGGCAACTCCCGCACATCTTGCTGAAGGCAAAAGACTTTATTTTAATTATTGTCAGACTTGTCACGGTGAGACAGGATTGGGTGATGGACCGGTAGTTAAAAGAAATGGTCCCGTTCCACCCGCTTACAATTCAGAAGTATTAAAAAATCTTCCGGAAGGGAAGATGTTTCATTCCATTCAATATGGTAAAAACATGATGGGGTCTCATGCCTCCCAGCTGACAGCAACACAACGTTGGCAGATTATTCAGCATGTACAAAACCTGCAGAAAGGTGGATCAGTGATGGCCACCGATACTGCAACTAAAGTAAATCCTGCAGCTACTGCGGGAATGTAATTGTAATATTAATTCCATTGCTCAACGTTTAGTATGATGGACAGAAAATACGAGCTTACCAAGAATAACAAATTAATCCCCATCGTGATGATGGCGATTGGTTTGATCGCACTAGTCATTGGTTTTATGTCGGATCAAACCCGGACATGGAGCACACTCTTGCACAATAATTTTTATTTCACTGCGATGGCACTATGCGGAACTTTTTTTGTTGCCATTCAATATATCGCGCAGGCCGGCTGGGCCGTTGGAATAAAGCGAGTGCCTGAAGCAATGGGTGGTTTCCTTAAATATGGAATGGTAGGAATGATTCTCATTTTTATATTTGGCCACCATGATCTTTACCATTGGACACATTCTGAACTATACGATGAAAACAGTCCTGCATACGATCACATTCTCGCGGGTAAACAGGGCTTTCTGAATATACCATTTTTTGTTACACGGATGGTTGTCTATTCAGTCATCTGGATAGGATTTACCTATGCCTTGCGTAAGCAGTCATTACGAGAAGATGCGGAAGGCGGTCTCGAGTCATATAGAAAGAGTATTACTTTGGGTGCTGTATTTATCGTATTCTTCGCGGTTACTTCTTCAACAAGTGCATGGGATTTCCTGATGAGTGTTGATGCACATTGGTTTTCTACCATGTTTGGATGGTACACCTTTGCAGGGCTGTTTGTGAGTGGATTGGCAATGATGTGTTTGTTCATCCTCTTCCTTCGTTCAAAGGGTTATATGGATCATGTGACATCAGATCACCTGCATGATGTAGGTAAATTTATGTTTGCTTTCTCGATATTCTGGACCTACCTCTGGTTTTCTCAATTCATGTTGATCTGGTATGCTAATCTTCCTGAGGAGGTAGTTTATTATCAGGTACGCTGGGAGAATTTTAAAACCTTATGGGTGACGAATCTCATCGTTAACTTCTGTGCACCCTTGTTAGTTCTGATGACTCGTGATGCGAAGCGGCAGATTCCAATCCTCTGGGTGGCAGGAATTATCATACTTGCCGGGCACTGGCTGGATGTTTACCTGATGGTAACACCGGGAGTGATGGGAAAAGATTGGCATATTGGTTTCATCGAAATCGGAACCATGATAGGATATCTTGGATTATTTATTCGTGTTACACTGGGCGAACTCAGCAAAGCTTCAGTGGTACCGAAGAACCACCCAATGTTTCAGGAAACTATTCATCACCACATTTAAGCCTGATTCAGGCGAAAATTTAATAACGGATAATTATATTTCATGATAAACCTACTGACCCTTCTTGTTTTAGTTATGGCTGTGGTCACCATCTGGCGCGTCATCCGCGTACTGGAATTGGTACGGGACTTACGTGGCGACGAAGAAGAAATTTCAGATAAAGATAATCGGACTAACGGCAGACTGTCTCTTTGGTTTGTGTTTCTTGGATTTGCAGGAATGATTTATTTCACTCTTGATGCTAAAAAATATTTGCTTCCGGTAGCTGCATCAAAACATGGAGCCTTAACAGACAGCTTCCTCAACATGAATTTTGCACTCATCATTGTAGTGTTTTTCATTACTCAGTTTTTGCTATTCTATTTTGTCTGGAAATACAAGCATAAAAAGGGAAAGAAAGCATATTTCTATCCGGAGAATCACAAACTTGAATTCATCTGGACTATCATTCCGGCTGTTGTGCTGATGGCTCTGATCGTATATGGATTAAAATTGTGGATTAACATTACCGCGCCGGCACCTGCGGACGCTATGGTGATTGAAGTGTATGCTAAGCAGTTTGACTGGTCCGCACGTTATTCAGGAGCAGACAATAAACTTGGGAACTCAAATTTTAAATTGATCACTGATGATAATCCTTTGGGAGTTGATGAAAAGGATGCGGTCGCTCAGGATGATAAATTTGCCAAAGAAATACACCTGCCTGTTGGTTCTAAGATTAATTTTAAGTTCCATTCACGTGATGTTATTCACAGTGCTTATTTCCCACACCTGCGGGCACAAATGAATTGTGTTCCCGGTATGACTACTGAATTCACTCTTGAGCCGACAATTACCACCGATAGCATGCGACTCATTACCAAAAACCCGAAGTTTGATTATGTCTTGTTGTGTAACAAGATCTGTGGTGTGGCTCATTACAGCATGAAAATGAAATTAGTGATCGAATCCGCAAGCGATTTCAAAAAATGGTACAAGGAACAAAGTTATGTTTTTGCCCGACCCGAAGTTATTCCGGCCACCGGATCGGGAGGTATGACAGATTCAGTAAAGACTACTGAGACGGAAAAGACAGCTGCAAAAATAATTGCCAACCGTTAATTCATTTATTACCCCATTAGTCTGGAATGACAAATGGGAAAGTTAGAAAATTGTTCATCGAATAACGCTTAATTAAAGCCGCTATAATGTCTACTCATTCAAACGATCATGCTGTGGATTCGCATGCGGGGGATGATCACCACGAGCATCATGTAACTTTCTGGAACAAGTATGTTTTCAGTCAGGATCATAAAATGATCTCGAAACAGTTTCTGATCACTGCGATTATCATGGCTGTACTCGCCATGTTAATGTCTCTTGTATTTCGTCTTCAACTGGGATGGCCTGATCAGAAATTCCCATTTCTGGAAAGCATCATCGGTCACTGGGGCGCAGGGGGAAAGCTTGATCCAAACTTCTACCTCGCATTAGTAACAATCCATGGAACCATCATGGTATTCTTTGTGCTCACCGGTGGTCTCTCGGGAACTTTTAGTAACCTGTTGATTCCTTTTCAGATTGGAGCCAGGGATATGGCTTCGGGCTTCCTGAATATGTTATCATACTGGTTCTTCTTCGGATCTTGTGCAGTGATGACGGCTTCATTATTTGTTGAAGCCGGACCTGCTTCTGCAGGCTGGACCATCTATCCACCTCTCAGTGCATTACCTCAGGCCATTCCCGGCTCAGGATTGGGAATGACATTGTGGTTAATAAGTATGGTGCTCTTCATCGCCTCGGCACTTTTAGGAGGTATAAACTACGTGGTCACTATCATCAACCTGCGTACAAAGGGAATGAAAATGACACGCCTTCCTCTGACGATCTGGGCATTCCTGATTACTGCTATCATCGGGATACTTTCCTTCCCTGTTCTATTCGCTGCCGCTTTGTTGTTATTGTTTGACCGTAGTTTTGGGACAAGTTTTTACCTATCGGACATCTTTATCAATGGTGCACCGCTGGCTAATGCCGGTGGAAGTCCAATCTTATTTCAACACTTATTCTGGTTCCTTGGGCATCCGGAAGTTTACATTGTACTCTTGCCGGCACTTGGTCTGGCATCAGAAATTATTTCCACGCAATCCAGGAAACCAATCTTTGGATACAAAGCGATGATAGGATCCATGTTGACTATTGCCTTCCTCTCATTTATAGTTTGGGGCCACCACATGTTTGTTACCGGGATGAATCCATTCCTCGGATCTGTGTTTGTATTTACCACTTTGCTTGTTGCGATACCATCCGCAGTGAAGGTGTTTAATTACCTCGCTACACTTTGGAAAGCTAATATTGTACTCTCACCTGCAATCCTTTTTGCGATAGGACTGGTATCCTTCTTTATTTCGGGAGGGCTTACAGGTATCATCCTTGGTGATTCTGCCCTTGATATTAATCTTCACGATACTTATTTCGTTGTAGCGCACTTCCACGTTGTGATGGGTAGTGCTGCCATTTTCGGGATGTTTGCCGGCGTTTATCATTGGTTTCCGCGTATGTATGGCAGAATGATGAACAAGCGAATGGGTTATATACATTTCTGGCTAACCCTAGTCTGTGTATACGGAACATTCTTTCCTATGCACTTTGTTGGTTTGGCTGGCGCGCCTCGTCGTTATTATGCCTATACTTCTTACGAAGGTTTTGACGCGGCATTAAATATTAATGCTCTAATCAGTGTCTTTGCAATTATAGGTGGATTGGCGCAGTTTATATTCGTCGCAAATTTTTTCTACTCCATATACCGTGGAAAGAAGTCTGTTCAGAATCCATGGAATTCCAATACCATTGAATGGACAGCACCGGTAGAACACCTGCACGGTAACTGGCCTGGAGCAATTCCGGAAGTTCACCGCTGGCCTTATGATTATGGTAAGCCGGGAGAGACAGAAGATTTCATTCCGCAGACCACACCTTATTCGGCAACAAAGAATTCGAATTTACCCGGGGAAGGTTAAGAATGTCAGGTAAAAGCAAAAAGCCTGTTCTGAAAAGAGCAGGCTTTTTTTGTGATAGATTTTGCACGAATGCACGATTAATTCTATGCTATGGAATAGAAAAACAATCTATGCAAGAATAAAATCTCCGACGTCGCAATTTCTGCTCAAGACTCAATCAGGCCTTTTTCAGAAAACAGGTTTTAAGTACGATGCTGGTGCCATTTACTTTGCAGTCTACTTCCTCTTCATTATCGGTAAGGCGAATTTTTTTAACCATGGTACCTTGCTTCAGGGTAGTTGAGGTTCCTTTAACCTTCAAACTTTTAATGAGCACTACATTGTCGCCATCACTCAGGATGTTTCCGTTACTGTCTTTTACTTCCATAATACAGATGTTAATTTATTCGTTCTGGATAAATTCAGAGGCTAAAGTTATTATTTATTATTTACAGATAGTTGCAACTTTTTAGTCATCCAGGATATTTTTAATCGTCATGGTTTCCCGGGATATGACAAGGTTGGAGGGAACGGTGCTCACAGTTTTTGGCTCTTAGTGCAACATGCTGACAGGCATCCGGTTTTTCAGGAGCAAGTGTTGGTGTCGATGAAGGTAGAAGCCATTAAGGGAAATGCTTCGCTGCCTAACTACGCATATCTTGTTGACAGGGTAAAAGTAAATACCGGCCAACTTCAAATCTACGGAACACAACTCAGAATTAATTCCGGTGGAACATCTTATGAACCATTGCCAACCACAGAGCCGGAAATGTTGAATACGCGTCGGCAAAAGGTGGGGCTTTCATCTATCGAGGAATATATTCAAGGAATGAACGAGAGTCATTATGGTGAACTCAGCAAGTAATTAGTTCTGAAATTAACTGTTTTGATTTATATTTATTGTCTATAAATTTACATTTATGAGGCGCAGGAAATTTATTTACGGTTCAGCATGCAGGAATAATTCCCGCCACTTATTTTCATTCCGGGACAGGTCATCATAAAGATAGTTTGAATTATGACTTCCAGATTGGGAAGGGAGATTTCATGATGTTCAGTTCAGGGAAAGGAGCTATTCACATGGAAGAAACCGGGAAATCTCTCTACGATAACGGAGAGATTTATCATGGTTTTCAAATATGGTTGAATATGCCGTCAAAGTATAAGTTTACAGCCCCGGCAACATTCGTGCATAAAGCAGATAAGGTCGGAATTATAGCTACAAAATCGTATTCAGCTAAAGTTATACTTGGAGAATTGTTTGGCGCGAAATCTAGGATTGAATTGTTGTCCCCCGCATTTTATTTTCACATCAAGATGAAGGCTGATTGCAGATTGGATGTACCAACCAATCCTGTTCACAATGCATTTGTATATGTGATTAAAGGAAGTGTAGAAGTAGAAGGAAGAAAGCAAGTGAATGCAGGACAGGTTGTCTTGTATCAAAGAGGTGAAAGTCTTGTTAATCTTTTTAGTAAGAACGGTACAGAGCTTCTGATTTTAGGTGGACAACCATTGAATGAGCCTGTGTTTTCATACGGTCCTTTTGTAATGAATACGGAGGCGGAAATTCATCAATGCATGAAGGACTACCAGTCAGGGAAGATGGGTGATTCGGAAGTGGTGAATGCAAAATGAATTGTGTTTTTCAAGAATCAATTATATTCATAGCTTATTCAAAGACAATATTTATTTTCAGGCAGTCAATTGCATTTATATCAAAAATTTGAAATTTTTCAATAGTTGGAGGATGAAGAATTGCCATTGTAGTTAAAAAAAATAAGCCATTTGCGTATTAAATTTTAAATGATTAATCTTGGTTTTTGAATTTTGCGATTCCAAAAATATTTATTTTTATTGTTTATCAATTACCTCACATAATCCAAACCTTAAATTCATCATTATGTATTCAACTTTAAAATTGTTTTCTGTTTCCATTCTAATGGCATTAATTAATTGCAGTTGGCTCATTGCACAACCTGCTATTTTCTCTCCAGAACCTAATCCACATAGAGGCATGTATGTGGATTACTTTGTGAGTGTCCATCCATCAAACTTGGCATATAAACCTGCGTTTTCAATTTTGGGGGTAGATCTCGATAACGATGGCATCTTCGAAAAGGAGGTTGAGTTATTGGAATATTGTCGGGATAACCATATCACTAGTCTAACACTATATAATTTACGTAACTTCATTGGGCGCGAAATCATGGTTTGGGATCAGAATGCTGGTAGTATGCTTGATTTAGAAGATCATTTGTGTCGGTTTATGACTACTGCCAGAGAAGATTATTGTGTAGATGAAATTAATGCCTCAGAAGAGAATAGCTTTCATAGAGAATTTAACTTCATGGCAAATTTAGCAACTCCGCCAATCTCACTTTCTTCTCAATTTAAAGCTGATGTCAATTTCGATCCTTTGTTACTTTTAATGGAAGATGCAACACTGGTTCCGCCTAACCCATTGTTTTATATGAGTGAATTATTGAAATTCTACCATAGAACTGCCAATTTAAGTCGAAGAACCTCCTGCTCTTCATATTTTAATTACATCAGTGTCGACTATGAGTATTGGCATTCCCAATTGGATGATTATACTGATGGATTTGTTATTGATCTAAGTTGTTCACAGTATATTTGCGATTGGACAACTACTATACCTGCACTAGTTCAACCCGGTAATCCAACTCCACCAAATCCACCAGATTTGTTCGGTAGACCGCTATTTGATGGTCAGGGTCAACCACTTTTGGATCAAAATGGATACCGAATATGTGAGCCATGTGATGCTACAACATATCCATCTGCGTATTCAGCCAAATACTTTAGTCATTTTAAACCTAGAGTACGTGCACTAAGGAGTTTAGTGGATAATCATAATCAATCTAACGGTTTTTCGAGTACAGATATAAGATATTTAAAAACACAAGCATATGTACAATATCTAAATATATCTGGTGGCGGCGTCCCGTGGGAATCTTATGAAACCAGAGGTGATATGGTCAGATTCTTTGATGGGACAGTTGATTTTGATCCATTATGGGGCTCAGAATCTAATTGTCCACTACCAATTCATTATACTTCTCCTAAGTATCTTGATAGGAATATGATAGTCCCCATTGTTAGGACAGATTGTTAAGTAAAGATAATTGTTTTGAT
>CAYHFJ010000039.1:0-22913 GCA_964355885.1 uncultured Flavobacteriales bacterium | reverse complement strand
CCAGAAGCAGGCGCATTTGGTCGCGGTCCGGACAAAACAGCATCAAAGTTTGCTTCGCCGAATTGAGGAGAGGTGGTAAAGCTAACAGGATAAGTTCCGGCTAATATCGTTACGCTATCATATCCCAGGGCATGTGAAGCCTCTTTCCCAATAAAATAATTTCCGCTTATTGTGGTTGTGTTACCATCTGTGATTGAATCATGAAATACGACATGCACTTTGTTCGAAGGACTTATATCAACATCGCCATAACCATAATTATCGGCAAGTTGAGCAATTGATAATGGTGTAGTACCCCATCGTATGCTGATACAAAATCCCTTAATTGAATCACAATTTGCACCATCTCTCGCAGTATGAATGGCAATTTGAAAATAAATCGTCGCAGTACAATCCTGTGCTGATACCAAAAAGATGAAAGAGCTGACAACAGCCACAATTAATACTCGTAAAGACGACGAAATTTTTTTCATGTTAAATAAGGTTTACAGGTTAAGTTATTTGGGTTCCTTCAATAATTGTCTAATTGGTAAATTTGAATGAAGTAACACAATTATTAACTCACAAAAAAAATTATTATGATTTATTGGCAAATAGACGGTTTAATGGGGCGAATAATAATAAAAATCCCCGATACAATAATCACCCGGGTTTCGAATACTATGTCAATTTAGAGTAATGGAACAAACTTAGTTATTCATTAAGTCAGTATACATTTAGATTCGTTTTTAATGTATCACAAAACCCATTATTCCTATATCCGAATATAAACCACCTTCTTCAACTGAAAAAAATCTTCTTTGAAAAAATCTGACAACTCAAAAACCATGACTTTTCGGCTTAGTTCACGAATCTCCTGATGTAGATCGCCTCCTTTTAAAAACAGAATACCATTTTGTAAAGTATTCTTCCCACCAGGTTGAATCAATTTGTTTGTCCAGGAGTACATCTCTTTCAATGAAGTAACAGCACGACTCACCACAAAATCAAATTTCTGATTTATAACTTCTACTCTTTCTTTCTCAGACGTCACGTTGGTCAATTCCAGTTCTCCGCAGATTTCTTTCACCACAGTTATTTTTTTTCCGACGGAATCGACAAGATGAAAGGTGCAATGAGGGAAAAGTATGGCTAGTGGAATTCCCGGAAATCCACCTCCTGTTCCTGCATCAAGAATACGGGTTCCTTTTTCAAACTGAATAATGCGCGTGATACCCAAAGAATGAAGTACGTGATGCAGGTACAGATTCTCCATATCCTTTCTTGAAATTACATTGATCTTCTGATTCCAGTCAGCATACAAAGCAGAAAGTTTTCTGAACTTTTCTTTCTGTGCATTCGAAAGTTCAGGAAAATACTTTTCTATAATTGAGATATCGTTCATGCTGATTTTAAAAAGAATACGGCATCTTAAAAAAAATGGTCATAAGATCATTTAGCCATGCAGAAAAAAAAGAGGCAGATCTGTTTGTTGCTTCTCAGATCTGCTCTTCCTGATTCTTCAATATCTGATATAGAAATTCACGGGCACGGAAGAGCTGAGCTTTTACAGTTCCAAGTGGCAATTGCAATTCATCCGCAATTTCTTCATACGACCGTTCTTGAAAATACCGAAGTTCAACCAGACGCTTATAACGTGGTTTCAGTTTTTCAACAACATCACGCATCAATAGCGCCTTTTGTTTTTTGATTAAATTCTCCTCCGGATCCAGCATTGGGGACTTGATCTCAAACTGCATTTCCTGTCCATCGCTGTTTTCAAAATTCTTGTCAATGGAAAATGTATATTTCCGCTTGCGGCGGATAAAGTCGATACAATTGTTCGTGGCAATTTTAAACAACCATGTGCTGAAGGCAAAATCAGGAGTATATTGATGCAGATTTTTAAATGCTTTTCCAAAAGCCTCAATTGTAAGATCGTCCGCATCGTCGCGATTGTTCACCATCTTCAGTAGCATGAAGTAGATTGAATCTTTGTAGCGTGACATAAGATCCGCATAGGCCTTTTGATCACCTTTTACAGCCAATTGCACGAGCTTAAAGTCCACTTGCGCCTTCTCGGAGAGATTCGGATTTACTTCCATGCTTTTTGTTTTGTGAAGAGATTAGATATATAAAATAGCGGTTGTAACAACAGGTAAACCGGCTCGAGTAGTGGAAAGATCCAGAACAGATCTTTTTCGCGGAGTCTTGATGAATTCCTCCATAAGATTGGAATCTTGAGGAATAAAACACCTCCATACAAAGATACGAGAATTCTCCAATCAAACTGCAATACCGCCAATGTGATCAGCGATACATAGAAGGCTATTCCGCTGAATGGATAGAGAAAAAGACGGAATTTATCAGTGAATTTGTACTGACCTGAAGTACTCAGGTGCCGTGCTTTCTGTATTCTCCAATCCTTAAAGGTTGTTTTCGGCTCTGAAACCGTGAATGCATCCGGTTTAATTTCTATCGCTGTGTTTTTTGAAGAGGAGTTGGCATTCACGAATAAATCATCATCTCCGGAGAAAAGATGATTGTGTTTTGCAAATCCCTTGCTTTTAAAAAACAAGGAGCGACGATAAGAAAGATTTCTTCCAACTCCCATATAGGCATTGCCACCAAGTGCGGAGGATAAATAATTCATTGCAATATAAAATGTGTCAAATCGTATGAGTTTATTAAGGAATCCATTCATCTTGGTGTACCCACCATATCCCAACACAATCTCAATCTGCGGTGTAAAGTGCATTTGCATCAGGGAACACCAGTCTTTACTCTCAACCTTACAATCAGCATCGGTCATCAGAAGAACTTCGTTTTTGGCTGCCTTTATTCCAAGTGTCAATGCAAACTTTTTACCATGCCTGTACTTTTCCTGCTCCACAAGGGTGACTACTTTCAGGTGAGTATATTTCTTTGACATTTCTTCAAGAAAGTCTCCACTCTCATCCCACGAGCAATCATTCACAACGATGACTTCGTAATCCGGGTGGTTTTGTTCCAATACCGATTCCAGATTCTTCCTCAGATTCAATATTTCATTCTTCGCGCAAATGATCACTGAAACAGGTTGATGTTTCACTTCCACCTGTCTCTTTTTATAGAAAGCCAGGCGACGGTATGCGATCCAGTACTGGCCTGATTGTATAAGCGCTGTCAACGACAAAACAATTAACAAAATCAGATTCGTCGTATTATTAATCTCCATCAGACAATTACGTGTCCCGAACTAAGGGATTTCACATTCCGACAAATTTAAAATAGTGCTTCATCCTAAAGTCTATATCTTTGGCGAGATATTAACGATTCAATGTTAATGAGATTGAAGGTATTGGCGTAGGTCTTCTGTATTGATAATTTAAGTAAATGTAAGTTTGAAGATGTGTTCAATCCACGTGTGCATCTGAAGAAGTAATCTACTTAACATGAATGTATAATACATCAAGTCAGGCACTTAAGTTAGGCTGAATATCTTTGATACGGGAAAATAATCAACAATCTGACTGCGTAAACTCTTATGGAATTCAATATACAACATACTGATCCCTTATCTAAAGCACGTGCAGGAGAGCTAATAACTGCGCACGGAAAAATCAAAACTCCGATCTTCATGCCCGTCGGAACGGCTGGAACCGTCAAGGCTGTTCATCAACGTGAATTAAAAGATGACATCAAGGCGCAGATTATACTTGGCAATACTTATCATCTTTACCTTCGGCCGGGTCTCAGTGTTTTAGAGAAAGCAGGTGGACTTCACCATTTCATGAATTGGGATCGGCCGATTCTAACTGACAGTGGTGGCTATCAGGTTTATTCCTTGGCTGACAAAAGAAAGATCAAAGAAGATGGTGTCGCATTTACTTCACATATCGATGGATCGAAGCATTTTTTTTCTCCGGAATCTGTTATGGATATTCAGCGAACTATCGGAGCTGATATTATTATGGCCTTTGATGAATGTACACCCTTTCCCTGTGAACACAAGTATGCAAAGCACAGCATGGAAATGACGCATCGCTGGTTGACACGATGTTGCACCCGAATCGACGAGACGAACAATAAATATGGTTACGAACAGACTTTATTTCCAATCGTACAAGGCAGCGTATATAAAGATCTGCGAAAACGTTCCGCGGAGTTTATCGCGTCAGCCGGAAGAGAAGGAAATGCGATTGGTGGGCTTTCAGTCGGTGAACCTGCAGAGGTGATGTACGAAATGACAGAGGCTGTTTGTTCAATTTTACCAGTGGAAAAACCCAGGTATCTGATGGGTGTAGGTACGCCCATAAATATCTTGGAAAATATTGCTTTGGGTATAGATATGTTTGATTGTGTGATGCCAACAAGAAATGGCAGGAATGGAATGTTATTTACAAAAAACGGGATCATCAATATCCGTAATGAAAAATGGAAAGATGATCTCAGTCTGATTGATCCGGAAGGAACTTCCTATGTTGACTCAACTTATTCTAAAGCATATCTTCGTCATCTCATCATCAGCAAAGAGATACTGGGTGCTCAGATTGCGACAATTCATAATCTGGCTTTCTATATATGGCTTGTCACTGAGGCAAGGGATAAAATTATCAAAGGAACTTTTGCAAACTGGAAAACTGAAATGGTGAACAAGCTTGGATTAAGGATGTGATTGCTTGCTAAGTGAAGCATGAATCATGAAAAATAAATTTGCCACGAATGCACGAATAAAAACACTCTTCTTCTAAACAGCAACTAAAACACAGCGCAATAACAAAAATAGATTCAGTTAAAATTACTCATTTAAAATTACATTCGTGCATTCGTGGCATTTAAAGCCTTACTTCTATTTATCAGAATCATAGGTAATATTAAAAATAAATTTGCCACGAATGCACGAATAAAAATGCATTCGTGCATTCGTGGCATTTAATAAGTTTGTGTGGAAAAAATATTATTCAAGGAAATAAGCTACCAAACAATTGGCAAGTGCATGGAAGTGCACAACAACCTTGGAGCCGGTTTTTTAGAAATTGTGTACAAGGATGCATTGGAATTTGAATTCAGAAAAGCTGGTATTCTATATGAACGAGAAAAAAAGTATGAAGTGAATTATAAAGGAATAGTTTTACCGCATAAATTTTATGCGGATTTTGTAGTTAACGAAAATATTATCTTAGAAGTGAAGGGTGCATCAGGCATCACAGAAGAGTTTGTAGCACAAGCCATTAACTACCTGAAAGTTTCGAAAGGTAAATTGGCATTAATAACTAATTTTGGAGAAACAAAATTGAACTATAGAAGAATTGTCTTATAACTAATAGACGTGAATGCGAGTTATTCAACTTAATGGACATATATCAGCAAAAAAATAAAATTGCCACGAATGCACGAATAAAAAATGACAAACTCAATTTCGAAATCAACAGCTTAATAAATTGAGTAAAGTATCAGAAATAAAATTGCCACGAATTCACGAATAAAATTACATTCGTGAATTCGTGGCAAACAAAATCTTGCCAAAGAGAGCATAACAATTGAAAATACTCGACATCTATATCATCCGCAAATTCCTTGGGACATTCTTTTTCTCATTGGCATTAATTATTGTCATTGCGGTAGTCTTTGATATTTCCGAGAAGCTGGATGATTTTATCGAAAGAAAGGCTCCATTGAATGCCATCGTATTCGACTATTATCTTAATTTCATTCCTTATTTCGCGAACCTCTTTGCTCCACTGTTTATTTTCATCTCCGTAATTTTTTTCACCGCAAAAATGGCAGCGAATACAGAGATAATTGCCATCCTGAATAGTGGCGTCAGTTTCAGAAGAATGCTCTTCCCTTACTTTCTTGCGGCAGGAATATTAGCAGCACTGTCATTCTATTTCAACGGTTGGGTGATTCCACATTCAAATAAGGTGAAGCTGGCGTTTGAAAATACGTATATCAAAAACCCCGTAGAATTTAAAGACAGAAATCTCCACCGGCAGATCAGTCCGGGAGTATTCATGTATATGGAGAGTTATAACAACACCGAAAATATCGGCTATCGCTTTTCGCTTGAAAAAATCGAAAACGGAAAACGAGTATGGTTTCTGGCATCCGACCGGATTCACTGGGACAGCACAGAAACAAAATGGAGAATTGAGAACTACTATATCCGTAGCATCGATGGATTTCAGGAATCACTCAGAGGTGGAAAAACCATGGACACTATACTGCCCATCGCGCCAACCGACTTCAAACGCAGATTGAATATCATTGAAGCTATGGATACTCCGGCTTTAAATGAATTCATTAGGGAAGAGCAACTTTCAGGTAGCGGAAATGTCAATGCCTATCTTGTCGCGAAGTATCGAAGAACCGCGATACCATTTTCAACTTTCATCCTTATGCTGATCGGTGTCTCCCTTTCAAGCCGAAAAGTTAGAGGAGGAATTGGGGCTCAGTTAGGTCTTGGTATCACTATAAGCTTTGCATATATACTTTTCATGCAAATCTCAGACACCTTCGCCATCAATGGAAGCATCCCTCCTCTTCTGGCTGTGTGGACGCCCAATATTGTCTTTGCAGGAATTGCCGCAGCACTGTTACGTTACGCACCAAAATAAAAAATAGTCCTGAATAACTTTCACCCCCTTAACAGATTTTCCGGCTTTCACTTGACAATCGTACAAGCCACTCTATAAATTTCCGGTGTCCAAGACAAGATGTTGTTCGCCTTTCACTATTATTAGACGATAAGATTATTCAATATATTAATCAACGCGAATTCTATGTACAAATGAATTTTGACCATCGCTGAGCTTTACAAGATACAAGCCACTTTCCCGTATAAAATATTCCGGCTGATATTTTGTGGTGCCCGCATTCACCTCTACAGATCCGCAGTAAAGTGATTGTCCCAGCATGGTACTAATTTCTACTTTCAAGTCCTTGGTTCTGTCTGAAGAAATCTCGAGAGTGAATGTTCCATTATTTGGGTTGGGATATAATGCAACTGTCTTTAACCATGTATTATCATTTATGCCGGGACAAATTTCTACTTGCACAGTCTGTGACGTTTCATACACACATCCTTGAGATGTGATATATGTATATTTTACATCATGAAATCCTGTCCCAGCTAAAGAAGGATCAAAAACAAAACAATTGACACCCGGTCCGGAAAAAGTTCCTCCCGGGATTGAAGGCAGCAGGTTTACAGGTTGATTATAGATACAGTATAAGGTATCCAGTCCGTTGATGGAAAGTGTGATTAATGTGCCTTGTACAACTTCGATAGTATCGGAATTTGTGCAAGTTGTAGCAGGATTTTCAACAACAACTATATAGGTACCGGGCAAAGTTGCAGTTACCTCGCTGGAATCTTCAGTCATCAAATTCCCGTTATGATACCAGGTATAATTAAAATCTCTTCCTGCGGGAACATTCAACTTTGCAAATCCGTAACCGCAATCGTTTAGTGTATCCAGATTGCAATTGATAGTTGCGACAGGTGTACAATCTGAAGTTTGAAATCTATAGATAATTCCTGAACTTAGTGAAGCTATATATAACTCGCCCCACATATCCTCGCCAAAAGCGGAAAATGAACTTCCAGACAAGGTGCCTAATGGTGTGTTAATAAAACCACCCATACCATCACTTTCCAGAGTAAACATCGCAGGTAAGCAATAGTCCGAATAAAAATATTTACCATACATGTCTGCATAACGGGATCCTCGGTAGACATAACCACCGATGACGGAACATACCCCGGAAGACTGTGCGGTAGTAGCCACAGGGGCAATATAAGCGGAAGGACTTCCACAACCGCCGGAAAGATCATAAATGGAATTTCCCTCATAACATCTCCAGCCGAAATTTAATCCACCAGAAGAATTCGCCGGCCAATAATCTATCTCTTCCACAGCATCCTGTCCTACATCACCGATTCAAAGATCTCCGTTACCTTGATCAAAACTAAAGCGCCATGGATTTCGCAGCCCAAGTGCCCATACTTCCGGAGCACCGGGTGAGGAACTACATACATAAGGATTTGTCGGAGGAATCTTATATCCGGTGTAAGATGGATCTACTTCAATTCGCAACATTTTCCCAAGCAAGGAATCAGGATTCTGTGCCCGATTTTGTGGATCACCACCTGATCCCCCATCGCCGGTACCAATATATAAGTATCCATCAGCTCCAAATGCGAGATGACCTCCATTATGATTAGAATAAGGCTGATAGATCTCCAATAAAATCTCTTCGCTATTCGGATCAGCAATATTTGAATCAAGAGGAGTCACATGAAATCTCGAAATCCGGGTATTTCCTCTTGTCTGAGCTGTATAGTTCACGTAAAAATAACCGCTCGCGCGATAGTCTGGTGGAAATGCAAGTCCGAGCAGCCCTTGTTCACTGCCATATTTAACTCGGGTCTGAATATTCAGAAAAGGAGTTGTAAGTTTCGTACCTGCTGTATCTAAAATATAAATATACCCTTCTTGCTCTACCACAAAGAGCCGCTCATCACCACAGTTTTTAATGTCAACAGGTTCGGATAAACCTGTGGCAAAAGTTGCCATTGAAATTTGCGCAGAAGATACATAACAGCTTAAAACTAAAATACCAAACAGTGTAAGGATACGAGTCATAGGAATGGGAGGATTTAAAGGAAAGCAAAAATAACATTTTCATTGATATCCTCACTAATTTCGTATCAGCGTCTCCCGAAAACATTCAAAAATCAATTAAAAGTGGGTATAAATAAAGAAGTCCGGATTTACCGGACTCCTTTATCGTGAAAACGTCTGAAGCTTTCTCAGAAGATCACCGTGAAAGAGAAGAATACGATCGCGGAAACGAGGATGGCATCTACCACTAAAATCATATAAAGACTAATGGGCAAACTCTCCTCCTCCAATTCTTTGTGAATCGGATAATTTCGTGATTCATCTTCCTGCATGTGATTATACGTAACAACCGGCTCATTTTTCATTGGACGATTTTTTTCTAAGGATACGACATTGCCGAGGCAACATGCAGTGTAAAACTTTCATTCATCACATGTGTAACAATTCATATATAAAAATGTCCGTTTTTGAGAGAGGAACCGCTACTACTGTCAAGTTTGAGTATTCAAGGGTCAATACTATCTCACTGGCATTTGTAAGAAACAGGAAAAAAAACTTCTATCTTGTTGCTCACATCAAGCTTAGTTTACTAAGTTCACTTAAATTACACACTTTAGGGTATCTCTGACAAGAAAGTCAAACCGCAAGTTGAGATGATCTTCAACAATAAATAACAAAATATTTCGATTATGGCTCTTGCCAAATATGTATTAATCATCAGACCGAGAAATTTCCGTTCAAATCCACAGACGGCAACAGACAATAGTTTTCAAAAAGTAGATATTGATTCCACGGAAATTCAAAAAAATGCGGAACTTGAGTTTGAAGGGCTAAAAAATCTGTTGGAAAAGAATGGAATAAAAGTTGAAGTAATTAATATTACAGACAACCTTGATACACCAGACGACATCTTTCCAAACAATTGGTTTTCAACCCATCTAAATGGAACTCTGGTACTCTATCCGATGAAAGCGCCTAATCGCAGGCTCGAACGCAGAAAGGAGATCATTGAATTACTACACACAAGATACCCTAACATCTTAGATCTGAGTCGTAATGAAGATCGTGGTTTATTTCTTGAAGGAACCGGAAGTATCGTTCTTGATAACACCAATAAGAAAGCATATGCTGCGCTATCCGAACGCACCAGCTCAAATCTGCTTTACGAATGGAGTAAAAAAATGGAATATGAGACGATAACTTTTACTGCATACGATGATGCGGGGAAATTAATTTATCATACAAATGTTTTACTTACCATAGGTAAAGGCTTTTGTATAATTTGCGCTGAATCAATAAAAGATAAAGATGAGTTGCGTCTCATCAGGAAATCTTTCAAAGACACCGGGAACGAAATAATAGAAATCAGTTTTTCTCAATTAAAAAAGTTTTGCGGCAATTGTATTCAACTCGGAAACAATTCAGGTGAAAGCTTTTTGCTTATGTCGACTCAAGCCTTTGAAGGATTCCATCCTGAACAGATTGCAACTATTGAAAAATACTGTAAGATCATCCATGCTCCCCTCGATACAATCGAATCACAAGGTGGGGGTAGCGCAAGATGTATGATAGCGGAGTTGTTCTGAGTAATTCAAAATAATTTATATCCAAATTTAATCCACAGTTTTTCTTTTCAAACTTATTTTTTTCTTAATGACTACTAAAAGAGAAAAGAAATTCGATCTTCAACTACATCTTGAAGATTTACGCCTTCAATTTTTAAGAGTAGCAAATAAGTCAAAGGCAACGGCTATGTCTGCTTATATGAAAAATAAATTTCAATTTATGGGTTTACCAAAACCCATCCGTGACACTATCGTAAAGCCATGGCTGAAGATTTTGTCCGGAATTAGGTGGGAAGAACAAAAGATAGCATCCAGTTGGCTCTGGAAACAAGATGAAAGAGAATTTCAATATGTTGCTATGGAACTATTGTTTAAAAATAAAAAACTATGGACTGAAGAAAGTCTCACACATTTTGAAAAGCTTTTAATCTCAAAATCATGGTGGGATACTGTAGATTACATAGCAGCGGCACTGGTTGGAGCTTATTTTGAAATATTTTCGGAAACTAAACAAGCTAAGATAAACGAATGGATCAATAGCAATAATATGTGGCTCAATCGTACAGCAATACTATTCCAATTGAAATACAAAAACAAGACAGATATCAAATTAATTTTCAAATCCATACTTCCTCATATACGATCAAACGAATTTTTCATTCAGAAAGCGATTGGGTGGGCATTACGGCAGTATGCATATACAGATCCGGATATGGTGAAGAAATTTATTAGTTCAAATGAATTAAAACCCTTAAGTAAAAGAGAAGCTCTGAAGCATTTGAAAAAGTTATAATCCTTTTGTAGAAAGTTTAAAAATCAGAACAAGCTGATGAGGCATTGATCAGAAATATTAAATAAGTTCTCATCGCATAATTCCTCTTCGGGCAAAATCATTTGTTAACACAACCTTCATTTTAATATCTCGTGAATAATCCTCACTTTTGTTGTATATTAAATTAGGATTTACTCTCATACCTTGATTTTTCGATCAAAATGCTGTATTGGAGAGTTCAGTAATTTCAGGTAAGACGAATGAGATGATGAAAAGACAGGCCTACGTACTACTTTTAACTTTGCTTCTTTTCACTGCCAGACTTTCTGCACAGGTACCGATCACTTGTTTTGAAATTCAAAGTATACTTGTAGACGCATGTGGACTACCTGAAGGGGCAAATGAGATGGTACGATTTATAATTGGACCATCCGACATGAACACCGGCGATTTGGATATCAACTGGCCAAACAATGCATACCTTAATATTTGTCAGGATGCTACGACTGCATCCAAAGTCGCTGCATTGAATGCGACAATTCAAGCTTGCGGCGTGATACTCGAACCCGTAGGTGGAGTGCTGCCTGCAGGAGCATCAGTACTTATTGTTACAAGTTCAGACATGGATCCTACTTTTAATTCCTTTTCGGGTTTAACAGATACGCTTTACATGATCTTTCAATGTTCGGGAAATACCACAGGGCATTTCCGAAATTATTCTGCAACAACAACTATCAGAACATTAGACATGTCCTTTGTCGGTTTCTGTTCCGATCAGGTGAGTTACGATGCCTCTTTTTTAGTAGATCAGAATGGCACGCAAACAACAGCTGACGGCAGCACGGTGAATTATGATTTTGCAGGAAATGGTACCTATACCAATCCGGGTTGTCAGGCTCCTATAACAGCATTGCAGGTGAATCTTTCAACCAACAGCTCAACGGTTTGTAACGGAGATCAAATTACTGTAACGGCAGTTATCAATTCAGGAAATTTTTTGTCTTATTTTTGGTCTGGTGGCGCGGGAACCTATTCGACTCCGTCTCAACTCAGCAGTGGGTATCAGACTGACCCCGCATTTCAAGGAGTGGACAATCTAAAATTTGGAGTCGTAGGAATTTGTAATGACACCTTGTACACGAATCTGCCAATTACGATAGCAGGTGGCACGGTTGCGTCAATTAATGCAAGCGGTCCGCTTACATTCTGTGCAGGAGATTCTGTTGTATTAACTGCCTCTGCAGGTAATACTTATTCCTGGTCAAACGGTGAAACAACACAATCAATCACAGTTCTTTCAACAAATACGTATACTGTAACAGTTAGTAGCAGTTGTGGTACAAGTGCGGCATCACAAAATGTAATTGTCGATGCACTTCCGCTTGCAAATATCTCCACCAGTGGCCCTTCTACTTTTTGTCAGGGAGGATCAGTCACGCTAAATGCTGCAGGACCCGGACCTTATCTCTGGTCAACCGGTGAAACTACAGCAAGTATCACAGTAAATACTACAAATACATATATACTAAGTGTGGTAAATGGCTGCGGAGTAGACACCGCGTCTCAAACCGTAGTGTCTGACCCCATACCTCAGGCGAATATTAGTGGTGCACCAATAGTACTCTGTCCAAATGAAATTGTAAATCTTATAGCAACAGGTGGCAATACATATCTTTGGTCTACCGGAGAAACAACTTCTTCCATCGAGGTGAGCAGCGGCGGTAACTACACAGTCACTGCTACAACAGGATGTGGATCTGATGTTGCAAACATATCAATCGGCACAAGCAATATGACCGTAGATTTTATAACTGACACATTAAGCGGAGCATTTCCATTGCTCGTTAACTTTACCAACCAATCATTAGGTGCAAATACATTCAACTGGGACTTTGGTGACGAGTCAGGCTCCAACCTGAACAACCCACAACATACTTACCAGTCGAATGGAACATTTACGGTAATTCTGACCGGAACAGATATTCAAGGTTGTACCAACACGGCAACTATTAAAATAATAGTGTTTGATGATACTAAAATTACAATACCAAATGTATTCACACCAAATTCAGATGGTAATAATGAGTATTTCAATATTTTCACAAATAAAACAAACCTACTCATCTCCGGGCAAATTTTTAATCGATGGGGAGGAGAAATTGCCACATGGAATTCAATAAACGGTGGCTGGAATGGTAAAACAGACAGAGGAACTGATGCAGAAGAAGGGGTTTATATTTACATCGTAAATATTATTTTTCCCAACGGCAATGCGGTGGAAAGACATGGTTCGGTGAGTTTGATACGGTGATAATTTTTGTTGCATAGCTAAAGCCAGTTGCCAGGTCTATGCAAATATTCACTTTACACTTTTTCTTTAAACAAAATTTATGAGCCCATTATCTGCAATTAATTCGCTCCTAAAGATTCCAGCTTCAATTGAAATCTAAATGAACTCATTCAAATCACATGCACTCATAACTCCCATGAATCCCAAAAATCCCAGTCCAGACAATGTTACGCTTTCACAAACCGCTTCAACACCCATCCCTTTTTCGAAACAATCTCCAAAAAATAAACCCCTGGCAAAAGCTCCGAAGTATTCAACTCAATATACACACCATGATTGATAACAGCGATAGGAAGGCCTATTTGCTGTAACATCGAATTATAAATAATTATTTCTTCTGATATAGCGGCTGGCGGCCTTCGAACATACAAAATATCACGAACCGGATTAGGGAAAATCGTATACTCCTCTTTGCTATTTATCGCAATGGCACCAATTCCCGTAGGCAAACTATCACAAATCGATGAACCTACGGCACCAAGGTGATAATTCGGGTGATTGGGAATGGTTGTAAAATTATATGTAGGAAGTGCTATGCAGTGTTGGCATACTCCACAAGCAAGGCCCAAGCTATCCGGATAATCGATAACATGCATAGAGAGAACACTGTTTGAGCTGCTAATATAAATTTTATTGTCTGGGGCTAGTTGTGCAAGGTAGAATGTTGTAGCAAACGGAGGATTGGGAGAATAAAAAGTATCCCATACTGCAACCGTTGCTTGTGTAGATGCTATGTTAGTGGCAGTCATATCAAACTGATATAGATAGCTTGTAGATGAAACATAGAGAACTTGCGAATTTGAAGAAAATGCGACACCTCCTCCATCAGCATTGTCAAATATGCTTACACGTATATGATTACTGAACACACCCAAGCAACGGTCAAAATCAAGAAGATGAAGATCATTCCTTGCATCATATAAAGCAAATCGACTTCCGTCGGGTGAAAAACAAACCTGACCCTGCTGGGCAGTCAACACACCCCCTATTTGTTGCACATTGTACAAATTAATACCGCGTGGATCGATCAAATAGATGTAATATCTGTCATTCTTTCCTCCGTGGAACACTACCCACCAATCTCTTCCATTTGCATGTTTCACTGCTGTTAAGTGTCCATACATCAAGGTATCAGAAACAAGAACATTATTCTTACTCACCACTGCACCTAAACCTCCATCAAGACTCATGTCAATCTCTGTGTAATACTGTATGTATGAATAGGCAACACTATCATCAACAGTATTATGAAACAAAAAATACTTTGACGGAGAATCCGGCCAAGGAATAGCCAGGGCTGCCTGTGGAATAAACAACCCATTCCAGCCTACAACATTTGTGTAATAACTTGGACTTAATCCCGAACCGTTCATCATGGTATCATTAAGTGCGTTGGCAATGTACACGCCATTAGAATAAAATAATACATTGCCCATTTCGTTACAATGCGTCAGCGATGTGGTAAGAAAATTTAAATTTCTTGGCGTTGTGTAAATATTTCTCAAACCTGAAGAGAAATCAATATTTATACCTCCACCACCTCCTCCATACCCCATCATCCATAAATTGTCAATTCCCTGACTATTTGAGGTTGAGGAAAAGATAACTAGGCAATAGGATAATTTAAGCAACAATTTTCTCACAAGGCTAATATCAGAAAATAATGTGAATTATCAGAATTATCGTAGAATAACTAGCTTTTCCTGATGTAATACATGACCATTTGATACCAATTGCATAGTATAAGTACTGTTCACTAAATGTTTGATGTCAACAATTTGATAAACAATAAAATTAAATATTTTTGGAATCGCAAAATTCAAAAACCAAGATTAATCATTTAAAATTTAATACGCAAATGGCTTATTTTTTTTAACTACAATGGCAATT
This sequence comes from uncultured Flavobacteriales bacterium, assembly GCA_964355885.1. Lineage (GTDB taxonomy): Bacteria > Bacteroidota > Bacteroidia > AKYH767-A > 2013-40CM-41-45 > QQVM01. The sequence goes on along the minus strand of CAYHFJ010000039.1, from coordinate 7,748 downwards.
CTTCATACTATTGAAATTTTCTATTTTTTAGGGTACACTGATCGAATTCCCAATAGAAACTCTTCCGATATTTGAAAACGTAACACATTAACATTGGAATTAAAATGGCATCTCGAACATTTACATATTCCTCCGATACTCCCCTCCCACTTCAAAAAGTGCATGGGTAATCTCACCGAGGGAACAATATTTGGCTGCTTCCATTAATTGCTCAAAAATATTTTTGTTGTGAATGGCAGAATTCTGAACATTGGAAAGAACTTCAGCTGAACGTGATTTATTCCCTTTGTGCAATTCTTCAAGCATGTGAATCTGATATTCTTTTTCCTCTTTTTCAGCCCTTATAACTTCACGTGGTAACATTGTCGGTGAACCTTTGGAACTTAAAAAAGTATTAACCCCGATGATCGGGAATTCTCCATTGTGCTTTAAGGTCTCATAATACAAAGATTCTTCCTGAATCTTTCCACGCTGGTACATAGTCTCCATCGCGCCAAGCACTCCACCCCTTTCCGTGATTCTGTCGAACTCCTTATATACAGCTTCTTCAACTAATTCTGTCAACTCATCTATAATGAATGATCCTTGTAAAGGATTTTCGTTTTTGGCCTGACCTAATTCTTTATTAATAATCAACTGAATTGCCATTGCCCGGCGAACACTTTCTTCTGTTGGAGTTGTAATCGCCTCGTCGTAGGCATTTGTATGAAGTGAATTACAATTATCATAAATGGCATATAGAGCCTGTAATGTTGTACGGATATCATTAAAATCAATTTCCTGAGCATGCAATGAACGACCGGAAGTCTGAATGTGGTATTTCAGCATCTGAGATCTTTCATTACCCCCGTATTTCAACTTAATTGCCTTAGCCCAGATTTTTCTTGCTACCCGACCAATAACTGCATATTCGGGATCGATACCATTGCTAAAGAAGAAAGAAAGATTCGGAGCAAAATCATCGATATGCATGCCACGGCTCAGGTAATATTCAACATACGTGAAGCCATTGGAAAGTGTAAACGCCAATTGTGTAACCGGATTTGCGCCTGCCTCTGCGATATGATATCCACTTATAGAAACACTATAAAAATTACGAACTTTCTGATCGATGAAATATTTTTGAATATCACCCATCATTCTCAAAGCAAACTCTGTACTGAAAATGCAAGTATTCTGTGCCTGATCTTCCTTTAAGATGTCAGCCTGAACAGTCCCTCTGACTTTCATCAAAGTTTCAGTTTTTATTTTCATATATTCTTCAGGTGACAAAACCTCATCTCCCGTAACACCAAGAAGAAATAAACCCAAGCCATTATTCCCTTCAGGTAATTCACCCTGATACGATGGTCTTCTCACCCCCTTCTTTTTATAAATCGCTTCGATTTTTTGCTGAACATTTTTCTCCAACCCTTTTTGATGAATAAATATTTCACATTGCTGATCGATGGCAGCATTCATAAAATAACCTAACATCATAGGTGCCGGCCCATTGATAGTCATAGAAACGGAAGTGGTTGGCGAAGAAAGATCAAAACCGGAGTATAATTTTTTTGCATCATCGAGACAACAAATGTTAACTCCGGAATTTCCTATTTTTCCATAAATATCCGGTCGCCAGTCAGGATCGTTCCCATACAAGGTTACCGAATCGAAAGCAGTAGATAATCTTGCCGCAGGCATTCCCTTACTTACATAATGAAAACGACGATTGGTGCGTTCCGGTCCGCCTTCACCGGCAAACATTCGGGTTGGATCTTCACCTTCTCTTTTAAATGGATAAATACCTGAAGTGAATGGAAATTCACCGGGAACATTTTCGGTTAGAATCCAATGAAGAATTTCTCCCCAACTATTATAACAAGGTGTGACTACCTTAGGAATTTGTGAATGAGAAAGCGATTCAGTATGAGTCTGGATTTTTAATTCTTTACCTCGAACTTTAAATGAATATACTTCATCCTTATATAATTTTCTCTTTCCCGGCCATTCCTGTAATAATTTCCAATTGATTGGATCAAGATGCAGTTTACTGTTTTCAAAAGTTTCCTGTAATCCTTTCAGAAGCCTGTCTTTATCATCCAGCTTACCTTCAGAAATCGCAAGCATTGAAAGATGCAGGCCATACATCCGCTCTGCAATATCACTCTGATCTCTTGCCCATTTTTCATAATTTCGGTTGCTCTCAGTAATTTCACTCAGATAACGTGTACGATTCGGCGGAATAACATAAATCTTCTCTGACATCTCAGGTGAAATCCTGTATCCGGATTTAAGAGGTGCTTGCGTCTTTTCTACGATTCTCTCCATCACAGCGAGATACAAATTATTCATTCCGGGATCATTGAACTGAGAGGCGATTGTACCAAAGACAGGCATATCATCATCTTCCTTATCCCACAGCTGATGATTTCTTTTGAATTGTTTCTTTACATCACGCAAAGCATCCAGAGCACCTCGCTTATCAAATTTATTCAAGGCAATGAGATCGGCGAAGTCGAGCATGTCGATCTTTTCCAACTGTGTCGCCGCGCCATACTCAGGTGTCATTACATATAAAGAAACATTACTATGATCTACAATTTCCGTGTCGCTCTGACCAATTCCTGAAGTTTCAAGAATTACAAGATCGTACTTCGCAGCTTTCAGTATATCAACTGCCTCGCTTACGTGTTTAGAAAGGGCAAGATTACTTTGTCGGGTAGCAAGTGACCGCATATACACCCTTGGATTTCGGATGGCATTCATCCTGATGCGATCGCCAAGCAATGCACCGCCGGTTTTTCTTTTAGAGGGGTCCACGGAAATTACACCAATGTATTTCTCCGGAAAGTCAAGAAGGAAGCGGCGCACTAATTCATCAACTAATGAAGACTTACCTGAACCACCGGTACCTGTAATACCCAACACCGGAGTTTTACTTTTTACTGCCAGTTCCCTTACTCTCTGCATTTCAGGTTTTGCCAGATCAGGATTATTCTCCGCCGCGGATATAAGTGTAGCGATAGAACGCCAGTTTCTCTCCAACAAGTGACCCACTTCACCATTTAATTTTTCTCCGGTAGGAAAATCACTTTTAACAAGGAGATCATTGATCATTCCTTGCAATCCCATCTGCCGACCATCATCAGGATGATAGATTCTGGTGATACCATAATTTTGTAATTCTTCGATTTCCGTAGGAAGGATTGTTCCTCCACCTCCACCAAAGACTTTAATATGACCTGCTCCTTTCTCCTTAAGAAGATCAACCATATATTTAAAATACTCTACATGCCCACCCTGGTAACTTGTCATGGCTATGGCCTGTGCATCCTCCTGGATAGCGCAATTCACAACCTCCTCCACACTTCTGTCATGACCAAGATGGATCACTTCAGCTCCACTGGATTGAATGATCCGTCGCATGATGTTGATAGCGGCATCGTGTCCATCAAATAAAGAAGCGGCAGTTACTATCCGGATTTTATTTTTAGGCTTATAAACTTCGATTTTTTGCATTTTTAGGATACTATAGCTAACAAAGATATGAATTTCAGTGATCTTAGGGAGAGAAAAGATATGATGAAAATCAACAATGGATTGGATAGGAATACATATTTATGTGCAAAAATCATTAGACCCATTTCAATGCAGTTTTCTGAAAAACACAAATGAAATCTCAGGTTTAATGCAAGTAATGTGACAGGATAAAAAAATGTTTATTGAACAAATTAGTTCAAACTAATCGGAATCATCCCTGTTTACTACTTTTTCTATACAATCCTGCCTTTTCCATGCGTTTTAGAACAGCCTTACTGGAAATTGATTCATTATTCTCAAACCATGCATTCAATTCCTGTAATTGGAATTAATTCAGATAAATGGGGAAGAAACAAATGAGGAAATTTTTCTCCATGTGTACCAAGAACCCATGAGGCACGTTGAGCTATTAATGGATCTCCGGAGAGGACAAGCTTCACGATTTCTTTGAAACGAATAGCATCTTCACCAATATAGTCTCCAATCCGAATGGTGAGCCTTTTACTATGCTCTTTCCTTAATGCCTGAGATATATTTTTCATTTGCCGGTAAAATCAGAAAAGGAGTCGCGAGATTTAATGATGTCGGGAAAAGTTCAAAATAAATTAAACAATATTGGAAGAAACATGCTGCTGAAAATACTGACATTTCTCGGCTACATACATCTCCTATTTGTCTCTGGTTCGTACCGCTTCAAGGTACTTGCCAATATTATCATTAAAGACATTCATTAACTCTGCCCTCATCTCACCTTTCTGTGCATCATAGCGGATGAAACTGAGGAAATATGCATTGTTTGGAAGTCCTTTCTCAAAGCTTCTTTCATATCTCTGAGGAAAATGAAATGGGAGTGTATCTAATGAATTTACAATTTCTTGTATTCTATCTTGCTTAAATTTATACTTCAACGATTCATCCAATTTTTCAATTCGCAGATAAAGTGTATCCAGTATCTTAGTTGCCATCAACATTTGATGGCTGAACAAACTGGCATCCTCTTTTCGCAGAAGATAATCTTTCAATTGAGTTGAGCCGGCACCGAAATAGTAATTTAAAAAATGAACCACTCCTGCTTCGGCTACAGCGCTTGCAAGGTTTTCATTAAAGTTGACATCACTTTTTACATATAGGGTAGAATGAGTCATTTCATGAATAATTAATTCAGCCAGCTGCCCGTCTGACCTTTTCAACATCCCGGAAAGTATGGGATCACGGAACCAGCCTAGTGTACTCCAGGCACTCACTTCACCAAAGTCGGTTTCATACCCCTTGGAGCGTAGTATTGATTCTTCCAACAAACCCCTATCTATTTCAAAATATCCCTTATAGGAAACTTCGCCCACTACAGGAAATTTCCAATGAAACTCTTGCAATCGATAAGGCTCACTTGCCGTAAGAACCCACAGCAGTGGCTTTGATTTTTGATCATAAAAAGTTGTATAATTCTTTGAGTCTTTCAGTCCCAATGAATCGATTGCATATCGCCTGACTGATTCTACAAATTTCAAGCGGGACTTCAAACTATCGGGAACTAAAGGATCTTGGAGTACATTCTCAACAGGTCTGGCCTGAAGCACGATTTGCATCTGACCTTTGAATTGCATCCATCCGTAAGAAACCAAATCCTTGTTCCACATAGCCCAAATAATGACAAGGATTACAAGTGCGAACAGAATTCTTAAAAAATACCTGACCGCCCTTTTCATAAAAATTGAGTTTCCCTTCGGCAGAAAGCTTGATTAATTGTTTGGTCAGTAAATAGATTTTTCATTCTCATCCCAAGCCGGCCAACTGTTCCTCAAGAGCTTTGATTTTAGCTTCAGCATCTGTTTTCTTTTTCATCTCAATTTCCACTATCTCCGGCTTCGCATTGGAAACAAATCGTTCATTTGCAAGTTTTGCCTGAACAGATTTTAAAAATCCCAAATTGTATTCCAGTTCTTTACTCAATCGATCCTTTTCAGCGACAACATCAAAGTTAGCTGTCATTGGAACAAAAAACTCATGATGACCTATGATAAATCCGGCTGCGTTTTCGATTTTATCGGAAGCAAACTCCAGTTTTTCAAGATTAGCAAGTTTTATAATCTGACCATCGAAGCGAGGATCAAATTTTTCTGTTGATTTAATAATGAGTGTTAATTTTTCTTTAGGAGAAATATTCTTTTGAACACGGATATTTCTCAACTGACTCACCACTTCAGAGGCGAGGAGAAACGATGCGAGTAAACCATCATCAGGTGCTAACTGCTCAGGCCATTTTGCAAGCATAACACAGTCAGTAAGATGTTTATCATCCAATAAATGCCAAAGCTCTTCAGAGATAAAAGGCATAAGAGGATGAACTACTTTCAGTAAGCTTTCAAAATTAGTTATCGTCGCTTTATAAGTTATCTCGTCTATCGGCAGTGACTCCCCATCAATAAATTCAGGTTTCACCATTTCGAGATACCAGGCGCAAAAATCATCCCAAATCAATTTATAGGTGGCCATCAAGGCATCGCTCATCCTGTATTTCGAATAATGATCGTTGATTTGCTCCAGTTGATAGCTGAACCGGCTATTGAACCAGGCAACGGCAACGGCACTTTCTTTTGACTGTTCGAGTTTCTCATCAACTTTCCAGCCTTTCACAAGACGGAAAGCGTTCCAGATTTTATTAGCGAAATTTCTTCCCTGCTCACAAAGAGATTCGTCAAATAATAAATCATTTCCGGCCGGAGATGAGAATAGCATTCCAACCCTAACTCCATCGGCACTATACTTCCTGATCAAATCAAGTGGATCAGGGGAATTACCCAAGGACTTTGACATTTTTCTTCCTTGCTTATCCCTTACGATACCTGTAAGATAAACGTTGGTAAATGGTTTTTCTCCCAGATATTCATACCCTGCAATAATCATTCTTGCTACCCAGAAAAATAATATTTCAGGTGCTGTAATGAGATCATTAGTCGGATAGTAATATTTAATATCCTTATTGTTCGGATCTTTAAAACCATCAAAAACAGAAATTGGCCAGAGCCATGAACTGAACCAGGTATCCAGCACATCTTCATCCTGTCGCAAATCCTTTATTGAAATATCCGATGCAACATTCTTTTTCTTAAAAAGATCAAGTGCTTCATTTCCAGTTTTGCATACCACATACGAACCATCAGGTGCATACCAGGCCGGTATCCGCTGTCCCCACCACAATTGCCTTGAGATACACCAGTCGTGTACATTCTCCATCCAGTATTTGTAGGTGTTGATGAATTTCTCAGGTATGAGTTTAATCTCGCCATTCAATACATTATCCAAAGCAGGTTTGGAGATATCACTCATTTTTAAAAACCACTGCATAGACAATTTTGGTTCGATCACAGCATCAGTTCTCTCGGAGTAACCAACCTTATTTCTATAGTCATCTGTTTTTACCAGGTTGCCCATGGCTTCCAGATCCTTTACAATCTTCTTGCGAACAGAAAAACGATCTTCACCAATATAAAAAACGGCGGCAGGGCTCATCGTCCCGTCGTCGTTAATCGTATCAATCACTTCCAATCCAAATTTTTGTCCGATAGTATAGTCATTGATATCATGGGCAGGAGTAATCTTCAATGCTCCGGTACCAAATTCAATATCTATATAAGTATCAGCAACAATAGGAACAGGACGATTCACCATAGGGATCACCGCAAATTTTTTCTGCATTTTTTTATATCGTTCATCATCCGGATGGACACAAACACCTGTATCTCCTAATATTGTTTCCGGACGTACAGTCGCGATATGAATAAACTCTGTCCCGGCAAATTCCTTTCCTGCAGTTTTAACAGTCCACTTGTCACCCTCAATAACCCATTCTGATTTCTCTGCTTTCAAAATCTTAGCAAGATCAGCATCGACAATTGCATAGCGGACATAATACAATTTCGAATTCACTTCTTTATAAATAACCTCCTCATCACTCAAGGCTGTTTTACCCTGAGGATCCCAGTTTACCATGCGTACGCCACGGTAAATACTTCCTTTGTTAAACAAATCAATGAAGACAGAAATAACCGCATCACTCAAATCATCTTCCATTGTAAAGCGAGTCCTACTCCAGTCACAGGAAGCACCAAGTTTTTTTAATTGTTCTAGTATGATGCCACCATATTTTTCTTTCCATTCCCATGCATATTTCAAAAACTCATCCCGGCTGAGGTCAGTTTTTTTTATTCCCTTCTCTTTCAGCATAG
>CAYHFJ010000038.1:0-23008 GCA_964355885.1 uncultured Flavobacteriales bacterium | reverse complement strand
ATGGGAGGCACATCAGTTGCTATAGTTGCTCCAATGGAAGCATCACAACGAGCGTGCAGGGTGGCGTTGCTCCATACGCCTATGCATGGGATGGAGGACAAAACACGGCTGTAATCACCGGCCTTGGAACCGGCGAATACACCGTAACAGTAAGCGACAACAATGGATGTAATGCGGAACGAGGCAGTATTGTTTTATCAGGACCGGATCGCAGTGATTGGACGATGACAGGTAATTCTGGCACAAATCCAGATTCACAATTTATTGGAAGTACCGATAGTGTTGATATGGTTTTTAGGACGAATAATACTGAAAGAATGAGATTGAAATCAAATGGTACGATAGAAGCCTCAGGTGGGCTGAAACTCTTTTCACAGTCTGTTGACTCGTTTCAGACAGTTTATGCGGATCAAAATGGAATGCTTCGTACAACTGGGCAACCTGACCCACAGCAGCCAGTGATATGTGTCAGCCCGTCTGCTTGGTATAGAGATATCTGTTCTGGAGAATTTGCATATTCGCTTTTTACTCAGGCATCGATACAAAGGGTTGGAATTGGAACTCGTTACCCTAAAGAAAATCTCCAACTCGGAAATCGTTTCACTTTTCATGCGGATAATCTGAATAACATGATTGGGAATAACAGTTATTATAATGATGCTGCAGGAGTAAGCAGACGCATCACAGCAGGAAATGCGTCCAGAATAAAATTTACGGAAAGCGGAGATATTTTTCTACAAACAGCTATATCGGATAATGCAGAAACGGATATTAGCTGGATAGATGGAATCCGGCTAAAGAGTGATGGAAAAGTGGGTATTGGAGCTTTCTCTACCAGCGTCTGGGATGGAGCAGATTATAAGCTATATGTGAAAGGCGGAATAAGGACAGAAAGCATTAAGGTTGATTTGTCATCGAATGGTTGGGCTGATTTTGTTTTCGATAAAAGCTATAAGTTAATGCCATTGTCAGATTTAGCCGAATTCATATCTTTATATAAGCGCTTACCGGGAGTTCCTACAGAAGCTGAAGTGAAATCTAACGGAATAGATATCGCAGAAACCCAATCGATATTGTTGCAAAAAATAGAAGAATTAACATTATATGTATTGCAGTTAAAAAGGGATAATGATCTATTGAAGTCTAAAATGGATCAAGTAAGGAAGTAATAAATTTTATCTCAAGCAGTTCAATTAACTATGCGAATGAACTTCTAAAAAAATATTGCTAATGATAAATAATATTAAAATATACATTTTTTTCGTCTTCGTTTTTTTATTCTTTTTTAATCGGACGGCATTTTCACAATCGTATATGCCATTTCCATTTCAAAATTCTTTGTGGAGATATGGGGTGTATGATGGTAACTGTACAGGACCATGGAATTATTGTGGACAAGTTCTGCTCAGATTTCAAGGGGATACTGTATTGAACAATATTTTGTATCAAAAGTTATACACATCGTTCATTGGAAGTCCTGTAATTGCAAATTATGCAGCCGCTATACGTCAAGACACCGTTGAGGGGAATTTATACATTATCTTTGCTACAGGTCAATGCAATTATTCCGATACACTGCTTTATAGTTTTCTATGGAATGTTACAGATACATTAAAACAATGTGATGAAATATTGGGCGGATTATATTCCACGATTAAAAGTATTGATTCTATTAACATTGCAGGACAATGGCGTAAACGAATTACGTTACAAAATACATACCTTACTGAATTGATAGAAGGAATCGGATCTAATACCGGCCTAATCGGCCCATGGAATGGATGGATAGGTGGGGAAATGCAATTAGAGTGTTTTGAATTAAACGGGGTTTCAGTTTATCCCAATTCTACTTGTGGTACCAATAGCATTGGCAATAGCCAATTTAATCAATCCGATATTATTATTTATCCTGCGATAGTAACCGATCTATTGTTTATTCAAGTTGATAATATTTATATTAATTCCTTAAATGTAGATATTATTAATGTAAACGGGGTTGTGACTAAAAACATAAAATTAAATTCAGAGTCTGCTAATAAATACTCAATTTCAACAATCAATATTCCTCAGGGAATGTATTTTTTAAGAGTGAATTCCGAAACACAAAATTTAGAAAATAAAAAAATAATTATATTTCGATGAGATGAAAATATATTTAACAATTCCGTTTTTATTATTTATTTTAAATCTGGGCGCCCAGGTTAGTTACAATGATTTACGTGAGTACTTTTTGCAGGGGTACAATGGTCAAATTGATGAAAATGAAGGTTCGCCATTAAATCAATTTTTGCGTATTGATGCATTCATGAAATTACGGGCAAACAACACACATCTCGAGCAGATTGAATTTGCACACAAAGCTAACCTTATAAATTTAAATCCTCCATTTCGGACTGTCAATAGCGCTGCTATAGCAGATTGGCAAGCTATTGGCCCATTTAAGAGACCTGCCGTCTTGACTGCTGCCTACGCTGCCGGGAATGGTTTGTTTACCTCTATTGAGCTTGACCCTGTAAATAGCGATAATTTTTTTGCAATTTCTGCGCATGGAGGAGTTTGGAAAACAAGTAATGGTGGAAATTCATGGGACAACTTAACCGATTTTAGTCTTCCGTCAACACAGGCATCTGATCTTGCAATTGACCCGACAGATCCTAATTACATGTACATTGCAACCGGAGATCGTGATGATTATCATAATTGGACTCTTTGTTATGGTATTTATAGGAGCTCAGATGCCGGTATCACTTGGCTTCCGGTTAACACAGGTCTGACTACTTTAATTGGTTTTGCTTCCATTTCCAAAATATTAATCGATCCTAATAATCCCAATATCATTTATGCTGCAACATCCAAAGGAATTTTTAAAACGAATGATGCTAAAGCCGCTTGTACATGGAGTGAAATCCCGGATCCATTAGTCTATAATGAATATTTTAGAAATATTATTTTTAAACCGGATGGCTTGAATAACACATTAATCGCGTCGGGGAAAGATATTATTGTAAGCGCTGATGCAGGAAGCACTTGGAATTCCATAATTGGATATAATACTGGATTAGATTTTGTAACTGCAACATTTTCCGCAGCGCCTTTTCCATCAAGGATTAATATTGCAGTCAGCCCAAGTAATCCGGCAATTATTTATGCATCGGTTATCATGAAGCCTATTTCTGGAGTACCAATTTGGAGTACACAAAGGGTACATCATTTATTCAGATTTGATGGAACATCATGGCAGGAAAAAAATGGAATTACATATGGATACTTGACTGAAAGCTGGATTGCAATTGATGTCTCTCCTGTTGATGAAAATTTAATTGCTCTGGGTCATTCTTCTGGTTTTTTTAGTAGTGATGGTGGATCTACCTCTTTAGCTGCAGGTTACACTTATTATGGAGGAGTTGTTCATCCGGATGTTCATGAAATTAAATATTCAAATGATGGAAATTCAGTGTATTTTGCAACGGATGGTGGTTTTTCAAAATATTCTTATTTAAACAATTCCTGGGCACTGGTATCTGATGGAATTGCTGCAAATACGGTAACAAGAATTGCATTATCTGAAACGGATAAAGATTTTATGTTAATGGGAGCATTCCATAGTGGGAGTAATAAATTTGATCCAAATAATTTTCCGGCAAGTGAACCTTGGCAAATAATAGATGGTGGCGATGGATGTGAGCAAGGTATTAACCCAAAAAACCCTTCTAAAATATATGTTTCTTCACAGAAGAATTCAATAGCAACTTCTGGTAATAGGGGAGTTACTGCTCCACAGGGTATTGGAAGACCCAATGATGTCGGGTGTGGAATTGGAATTACAGAAAATTCAGCCCAAGTTGGAAATTATAAAATTGACCCTAACCATCTTGATAGAATATATGTAGCATATTCTGATTTATATTCTTATGATCCAAATTTGCCTGGCGGTAGTAATTGGACAAAGGTCTCAAATTTACCTGCGGATTTTGGCTTGTCGGAATGTTACGACGGTGTACTTTCGATAGGAATTTCCGAGAAAAATTCTAAAGTAATATATATTTCTGGAAACGAAACGAATAGATTTTTTAAAACTGTAACCGGAGGATATGATAATGGATGTAATGCTAACTGTTGGACAGAATTATTCCCACCCAATCCGCTTCCTATTACAGGTATCGCTATTTCACAGGAAGATTACAATAAAGTATGGGTTTGCTACTCCGGTTATGACAACCTGAATAAGGTCAAGGCCTATGACGGTTCAACATGGAGTGATTATTCAGATGGACTACCAAATTTACCCGCAAATAATATAGTTTATGAGAAAGGATCGAATGACGCACTATATTTAGCAACAGATATAGGAGTTTATTATAGAAATGCATCCATGAGTCAATGGGAACCATTCATTGATCAGCTGCCAAATGTACTTGTTTCCGATATCGAAATTAATTATATTGATAATACAATTACTGCTGGTACTTATGGTCGCGGTATATGGAAATCTAAATTAAATTGTCCGCTGAATTACAATTTAACTGTAGCTGGAAACGATCCATTCTATGAAGCAGAGCACGATTTGTATGCATCAATAGCAGTTACTCCAAATTATAAAACAAAATTTAGAGCAGGTGACGCAATTTACCTTAATCCTGGATTTGAAGTTTCTGCCTCCAATTCTCAAGAGTTTAAGGCCTACATACATGCCTGCAATCATAGTGGAAACAGCTTTCGTTTGTCGACCCCTGGAAATAATTTGGAAGACAAGATCTTGCCTGAAGTTAGTAATTCTAATTTTGTATCGCTTTATCCAAATCCTTCTGACGGGAATATTCAGTTGACCATTATTGATGAAATTACTACTAATTATCACCTGATTTTATTTGACATTTCAGGCAGGTCAATAAAGGAATTTTCGAATTATGGGAAAAGGAATGTTTCGGTAAACGTTGCTTCAATTTCTAAAGGTATATATTTTTTAAATTGCGTTTCAGATAATCAAAATAAGCAACAAGTATTTAGAATTATTATCCAATGATCTTCGATTCAATTTTATAGACTTGTCCTTCAATACTGTAACGCCGCAATAGAAAACTGTTCTTGTGCTGGAGATACGGCCTTGTTCCTAAAAAGTATACCATTTCATTTTTCAAATCAACTCATTATAATCAGATAATAATTTTTCTTTCCCTTCTGTGCGAGAATGTATTTGTCTTTCATCAAGTTCTTCAAAGAGATAGTGCCCGTAGCATCCTCAATCTTTTCTTTATTGATCAAAACCCCTCCACCTTCAATCATTTTTCTGGCTTCTCCACGTGAAGGAAAAATATTGGTTTTATCGGAAAGAAATTCCACGACATTGATGCCGTTTTGAACTTCTGTTTTCGCGATAGTAACTTGCGGAACACCCTGAAATACTATCAAGAGATCTTCTTCAGAAAGCCGCAGCAATGCTTCCGCAGTACCTTTTCCGAATAATATATCAGAAGCCTCCACGGCGGAATTATATTCTTCTTCCGAGTGTACACGGATCGTGATGTCTTTTGCCAGCTCTTTCTGAAGCAAACGCTGGTGTGGTGCTTTGTCATGTTCTGCTTCAATGGCAGCAATTTTCTCCTTCTCCATCAAAGTGAAAATACGAATGAAGTTTTTTGCATCTTCATCAGAAGCGTTTAACCAAAACTGGTAAAACTGATAAGGGGAAGTTCGTTGCGGATCAAGCCAAACATTTCCGGCTTCCGATTTACCAAATTTTGAACCATCAGCTTTTTTAATCAATGGTGTGGTTAATGCAAATGCTTCGCCGGCATCCTTACGACGTATCAGCTCCGTACCTGTAACGATATTTCCCCACTGATCAGAACCTCCCATTTGCAATTTGATGCTATTATTTTTCCAGAGATAATAGAAATCATAACCCTGAACCAACTGGTAGCTGAATTCTGTAAATGACATTCCTGAATCCAGACGGCTTTTCACGGAATCTTTTGCCAGCATGTAATTGATGGATATATGCTTACCAACATCCCTTATAAAATCCAGAAAAGTGAAATTTTTGAACCAATCGTAATTATTTACTATTTCGGCTGATTGCTCGCCACAGTTGAAATCCAGAAACTTTTCAAGCTGTTTACGCTGACAGGAAAGATTGTGTTCAAGAGTTTTCTCATTGAGAAGATTGCGTTCTGTGGATTTTCCACTTGGATCACCGACCATGCCTGTAGCACCTCCTACCAGGGCAATCGGCTTATGTCCGCACTGCTGAAAGTGCAATAGAGTCATAATCTGGACCAGGTTTCCAACTCCCAGGGAGTCGGCAGTAGGGTCAAAACCAATGTATCCCTTTGTAATACCGGACTTTAATAAATCTTCGGTTCCGGGCATCATGTCGTGTAACATACCACGCCAGCGTAGTTCTTCAACAAAATTCTTCATTCCTTGAAATTAAGCCCCAAAGATAGACAGGCAATAGAGATGTGCAAATCCCGGCACGGGGGAGATTTCAAAACATTTCCCATCTTCGCAGCTTAGATTTCGAATATGATTCTGGTAACCGGAGGAACAGGACTCGTTGGCGCTCATATACTTCTCGATTTGGTTCGGAAAGGTAGAGCTGTTCGCTCATTAAAGAGAAGTACAAGCACACTTGATGTTGTTCAAAGGGTCTTTCGTGATCACCCGGAGCTTTTGATTAAAATTGAGTGGGCTGAAGGTGATATCACGGATTTGTACTCAATACTTGAAGCATTGGAAGGTGTGACTGAGGTTTATCATTGTGCGGCTATTATTTCTTTTCGGCCTTCTGAATATTCGGAAATGATGAAGGTGAATGCCCAGGGAACCGCGAATATGATTAATTTGTCTTTAGAGACAGGGGTGAGAAAATTTTGTCACCTTAGTTCTGTTGCCGCACTCGGAAGAATTGAGCAGGGGATTCTTATCAATGAAGATGCTGTTTGGAAAACTTCGAAGAGCAATTCAAATTATGCAATTAGTAAATACAGCGCGGAGCGTGAGGTTTGGAGAGGAGCAGAAGAAGGATTGCAGGTTGTAATTGTAAATCCAAGCATTATTCTTGGTCCCGGGGATTTAAACAGCGGAAGTTCAAAATTGTTCCGCCAGGTATGGAACGGAATCCGATTTTATACGGAAGGAGTAACAGGCTTTGTTGATGTGCGGGATGTCGCATCATGTTCTGTCGCATTGATGGAGAAAAGTATTTTTGGAAAAAGATTCATACTGAATTCTGAAAATGTCTCTTATAAAGATTTGCTCTCTTACATCGCTGCAGGATTTCATAAAAGGGCACCTGTAATTTTAGCCAGGAAATGGATGTCTGAAGCAGTATGGCGTTTTGAAACAATTCGTTCACTTATTTTTAATACAAATCCATTAATCACCAAAGAAACTAGCAGGAACAGCCGGAAAAAATGGAATTATTCCAATGAAAGAATTAAACAGACTTTAGGTATTGAATTTATACCGGTGAAAAAGTCTGTGGAGGATACTTGTAAAGTTTATTTGGAGTTTAAGGAAGTTTTAAGAGGATAAGATCCGATTAGCTTCACTATTGAGGAGTTTTCTTTTCCAGCTCTCCTTGTCTTTTGCTAAGTTCATTCACAACTTCATTATAAATGTCCTGTAACAATTCAGGGTGATCAGAGTAAAATTTCATGCTGGAGGTAAATTTTTCTTCAGATATACTTTGTTTAGCCAAAATTGCCAACTGATATGCTTTTAGTGTGCTTCTGGCTGTATCTGTATATTCAAATATAATCAGGGATGCCTGTGCAATTTGTATGTCTGCAAGGATCGGGACAAGTTCTTCTTTTTTAAGAATTTCCGGTGGGATAACAATCTCTTTATCTTTGCAGGAGAATCCTGAAGCTAGCGACATAACAAGAAAAAATTTCAAAATTATTTTTTTCATGTGTTAATTATCAAAGAGTATACGCATGGAGGCAGGTTGTTCATTGATTTTCCCGTCCGACCAAACTTTATATCCATTTACAAATGTATGCATCACTTGCGAACGAAACATATATCCTTCAAAAGGACTCCATTTGCATTTATACTTCAAGTTATTTTTGTCTACTTTCCAAGGCGAATTAAGATTTACCAGAGTGAGGTCTGCGTGGAAGCCTTCACGTATAAATCCTCTGTTTTTAATGCGGAAGCAATCAGCAACGGCATGAGACATTTTTTCAGCGATCTTTTCCAAACTGATTTTTCCCTGATGATAAAATTCCAGCATTGCGGGTAATGAATGTTGAATTAATGGACCACCTGAGGGAGCATTCAGGTATTTTTGCTGTTTTTCTTCCAGTGTATGCGGGGCGTGATCTGTCGCGATTATATCCAGATGGTTATCGAGCAGGCCTTTAAGTAAGGCGGTTTTGTCTTCGCTTCTTTTTACTGCAGGATTCCATTTGATCAAGGAGCCGAGACGATCATAATCACGGTCATCAAACCATAGATGATGTATGCAGACTTCAGCAGTAATTCTTTTTTGTTTTAATGGAATATCATTTCTAAAGAGGGAAAGTTCTTTTTCCGTGCTGATATGCAGAATGTGTAGGCGGGTATTGTGTTTCTGCGCAAGAGATACAGCAAATGCCGAAGATAAGTAGCATGCTTCTTCACTTCGGATGGCAGGATGTTCTTTAAAAGGAATATCTTCTCCAAATTTAAGTTTCCAAAGTTCAAGATTTTTTCGAATTGTTGCTTCGTCTTCACAGTGTGTAGCGATGAGCATAGGGGAGGAGGAGAATATTGTTTGCAGTGCTTTTTCATTATCCACCAACATATTTCCTGTTGACGAACCCATGAAAATTTTAAGTCCGCATACCTTTTTAGGGTCAGTCTTTAAAATTTCATCGATATTATCATTGGATCCTCCCATATAAAAGGAGTAATTGGCCAGAGAGCTATGTGCAGCGAGTTCATATTTATCCTCCAGTAATTTTTGAGTCAATGTGTTTGGAACTGTATTTGGCATTTCCATAAATGAAGTCACACCACCTGCAACAGCTGCTCTGGATTCACTATAAATGTCCGCTTTGTAAGTTAGTCCGGGTTCACGAAAATGAACCTGATCATCGATAATCCCGGGGAAAATATGAAGTCCTTCTGCATCGAGCACAGAGGCATTTTTATCGCTTAGATCCCTTCCGATTTTATCAATAAGCCCGTCGCGAATTAGCAGGTCTGCTTGCTGCACAGATCCATCATTCACCAGCAATGCATTCTTAATTAAACAAGCAGGGGAATTGTTTTTCATTTACGGGAAGATGGAAGGGGATATTTACGGAAAAAACTCTTCCATTTCATTTCAAGTACACCCAGAATAGCTTCTTTAAAAATTCCTTTACTCATCTTACTGGTACCTTCCGTTCTGTCAGTGAAAATAATAGGAACTTCCTTTATTTTAAAGCCACATTTCCAGGCTGTGTATTTCATTTCGATCTGGAAGGCGTAACCGATAAATTTTATTTGAGAAAGGGGTATTGTTTCCAGTACCTTTCGTTTGTAGCACATGAATCCGGCGGTGGTATCTTTAATGTTCATTCCGGTAATAATCCGAACATATACAGAGGCATAATAGGACATTACTACTCTTCCCAGGGGCCAGTTGACTACATTCGCTCCTTTAATATACCTGGATCCAATTGCGACATCATATCCTTCAGAAGAACAGGCATAATAAAGTCTTGACAGATCGTCCGGGTTATGTGAAAAATCACAATCCATTTCGAAGATGTAATCATATTTTTTCTCTATCGCCCATTGAAAGCCATGGATATAGGCGGTACCGAGACCCAATTTCCCTTTTCTTTCTTCAATGAAAAGCCGGTTTGGAAATTCTTCCTGCAATTTTTTTACAATTGAAGCTGTTCCATCGGGTGAGCCATCATCAATAATAAGCACATGACATGGAAAAGAAAGGGAAAACACCTTGCGGATCATTCTTTCCACGTTTTCTTTTTCGTTGTATGTTGGAATGATTATTAATGAGTCGTTCACAAAGGGAAATATTTAATTGCGAAGATAGTGTTTTGACTTGAAAATGTTCATAACAGATTGAGGGGGTACAGATTCGGTTCAATTACCGAGTAGTCTCCTGTGATAATTAATCTGCCCCAGATGGTACTGAAGGTGACCAAACAGGTGAGTAAGCATATACGCGGTATTCATTTCTTTCCCTCCTTTATGCACAGGATAGATCTGGCTCAGATCTTCATCATGCAGATTTTTTAAAGTAGTTTCAACAATAGCTTTGGTTTTGGCGATTTCAAGTTTTAATTTCTCTCTTGAAATATTTTTTGCTGAAAATTCAAGCTCGCGATTGCGTTCATAGCCTGACTTGCCCAACACAGCACCGATGAAATGCTGAAGGTTTCCGCAAAGATGAAGGGTCAGGTTTCCGGCTGAATTGGTAATTGTTCCGGACACTTTCCAGAGCAAATTTTCATCGGCATACAAGTTAATTTCTTCTTCCAGTTTGTTTAATTCTCGATTGAAAAGGTCGATAAGAATTGAGAGGTACATATAATACGGATTAAGATTTAAAATGCACGATTAAATTATTTTATAAAGATACAGATTGCATAGGAATTCAAATCTTCCCGGAGGTGGGAATTGTGAAGATTAGTTAAAAGAAATATTTTTGCCACGAATGCACGAATAATTAATTATTTTTTCCTTTGCATTCTCAAGCCTCTTTCTGTTAAAAACTCATTGATATCAATACAAGTTACTCCATGCTTTTTTGCAACTGCCGGAATTCTGTTATGCTTTGTCTTGCTTTCATTCGTGATCAATACAAATTCATAAGTCTTGCAATAGCCGATAAGATAGGGGTCCGCTTCTTCTTTTCCCTCTGCCTGTTTCTTGGAGTCAAAAAAACCTGTATTATATTCTTCGTTAATGATCGGTATGGCCGCATTTATACTTTCTGCGTCAGTAGCGAAAACAAGGTGTTTTTTCCATTTCTTCATCTAGGTTTTTAGAAATTCTTGTTTGCCTTCGTAATTGTTAATTTCGTCTTCGACAAAATCAATCGTTCTGAATCTTCCCTGACGAATAAGGTCTTCTATTTCTTCCCAAATTGCGCTAAATACGGGGTTGTTCCGCTTAAATGTTGATTCAAGAATTATAAGTCCACTGGTATCGATAACATAAGTTGTTTCTCCCAGGTTAAAATCTAACTCCATCTTCAGGCATTCATTAATTGACGGGTTTTGGGAATATAGGATAATTTGATGCCTAAAAAGTCAGAAAGGTCTTTCAAATCAATTCTATTCTGGTCAAAAGCGGAAAACGCCAA
Source organism: uncultured Flavobacteriales bacterium (assembly GCA_964355885.1). Taxonomy (GTDB): domain Bacteria; phylum Bacteroidota; class Bacteroidia; order AKYH767-A; family 2013-40CM-41-45; genus QQVM01. The sequence goes on along the minus strand of CAYHFJ010000038.1, from coordinate 11,697 downwards.
TGACACATAGGTTTTCCCTTTTTCAGTGATAGCCTCTTTTGCAATGTTTCTTCCTTCCGGATTTTTTGACCTGCCAAATGCCGGTTTATTCCATGCCTGATGTTTCTCTTTATAGAATGCAGGTGTGGTGAGCTTGTTCTCGAGCAAACTTCTTAAGATTGCTAGAGGACCTGCATGAAAATGATTTGCAAGCAATACAAGGTCTTTTTTTGACCATATTTTATTTGAGCCCTTCTGCTGCTCAATCACCTTCTCCATTTTCAATAATTCTAAAGATGGAATAAGAACTTCGGCAGAAAAGGCATTGCACCATTTTTCAATTTCCATCGTTGACTTCTCGGATAGATCGCATAATCCACCCTCATTCAACAAAATATGACCCAACTCATGAAAGAGTGTAAAGATTTTTGAATGTGGAGTTTCAGCACCACGCTTTATTCCAATAATCGGAATAGACTCATCAACAATTGAAAATCCCCTTAAATTATCTTTGCTTAAACTTAATTGAAAAATTGCTATACCTAAGGATTCAACTTTTTCAATGTATGATTCCAGCGCAAGGTTGATATTTTTAATCTCCCTAAGTTCATCAAAGCGCAAGAGTCGCCGGAGTTTAATTGCTACTGTTTTTGGGTTCTCTTGAATGGATGCAAAGAAATTCAGTTTTGCCGGAGTGCTTCCCATTTCCTGTTTGAGTTCTAGGTAGGACTGAGCCAAAGCACGCGCCTTACGAACTGCCATAATCGACTTTTCATGAAATCGGTCAATATTTTTAGAGTCTACAGTTCTTCTGTCGTGTGGAATTGGTTTTTCTTTGGGTTGCTTTTTGAGTAAAAGGGTTGCGACGGTACGCTTGTAGGCTTTTGAAAATTCCTTTAGTTCATCTAAAGTCGGTTGTTTTTCACCGCCTTCCAGCTGGCTGAGCCGTTTGGCTGATACTCCGGTTTTTTCAGCTGCCTGATTTCTCGATATAGCAAGTGATTCCCTTGCCCAAACCAGCACTTGATGATCTACCTTTATGTGTATAGTCTCTTTCATTTCTTCTCCCAAAAGTATAGAATTTTAGCGGGCTTCTAATTCCCTTCTATTATTTTTTGCTCTTCTTCTGTGATGTCGTAAAGTTCGTAAACCATTTCGTCAATTTTCTTTTCAAGTTCTGTACTGTCTTTGCCTTGTTGTTTGGCGGTGATGATTTTGTCGACAAGATCGATGAAGGGTTTTTGGTCCTTTAATGAAATTTCCGGGATTGGTATTTGTTCAAAGTATTGAGGCTTAACTTCAATGTAACCGCCACTTCTAATAACACAAATGCTTTTTAAGAAATGCCATACTACTTTGGAATTTAAAACAGCCAAAAGATACTTGTCATTTGTCGGAATAAATACGGCAGGAGCATTTAGAAAGACGCCGGTAGTATCATAAGCAAACTTGTTTGTGTTTTGAAGATTAGGAAAAATTATTTTCGGTTTTTCAAATAAATCATAGTAGGCGCAATTTCTTAATTCCCACCAAAAATCTCCCTTATCATATCTTTTCTTGGCAGCTTCAATAAATGGCGTAAGGTGTCCTACTATTTGAGGATATTGTTGTTTCATTTTCAAAAATGCCGTTTCCTCATCTATATCTCCAAATTCTTTTTTAGTTGACTTACTTTTAAATACTATCATTTTTTTGAATGGCATTGGAGTAGCCCACTTTTTTAGATCTTTTCCCTCATAAACTGGTTTTAAAATATCTGAGATGCCTAAATTTATTTCGGTTACGAATGCCTCATTCAATGCAGTTTTGATGCCATAGTAGCACTTGCCGTATAAATCTCGCAATGGCTTGTGTTTACTGATTTTTGAAATTAAAAACTGTTCCGTATTATTCAGAAAATTCCATGCAGAATTGTTCAGTGAATTTTGTTCAATGTCAATATAGATATTTTCATCATAGAGTAATTCCTTATTGTTAAAAGTATCTTTAGAAAATTTGAAATATTTGAATGATTTTGCCTTTGAAGTTTTTTCAGCAATAAGGATAATTGGATAGGTTGTTGCTTCGTCGAATACAATAACATCAGTAAAATCAACGTATCGTTTGAACTCGAAATTTGATGATATAAACTCTCTTAAAACTTTACCGGCTGTTGTTTTGTCAAATGTGTTATTGATAAAAGCTAGAATACCATTTGGGTTTAATATACAATGACTCAATTCATAGAAGTAGGAAAAAAGATCTCCACCTGGAGTAAATACTTGATACTTAACTTGAAGATGATTTTTTAAAATTCCAAGTTCTTCTTGTCTGATATAGGGTGGATTAGCAATCACTACATCAAATCCCTCAAACTCCCCTTCATTATTCAACACCTCCGGAAACTCAAATCTCCACTCAAAGGCGTTTTTATATATTTTATTGTTTTCAATTTCTTCAATTTCTGTTTTCAATTTCTTTATTTCATCTTCAATTTTGCATTGTTCAGCTTTTCTCTTTTTATCAACCTCTTTCTCATTTTTCGCATGTTCCTCATTTGGTTCAAACAGCATTTTGCCTGTGAAACGATTGTACAGTTCATAAGCAAGCTTTGATAACCTAGTCTTTTTTGGATCATTATTATTTATTTCGGTTCTGAAATCTGATTTAATGGCATCAATAATTATTTGCAAGCCGCGTTTTACATCCCTGCTTTTTTCATTCTTGTAGTCATTGACAAAACCACGGTATGCTTTAATATCGTACTTGATGCTTTTAAGGGCTTTGCTCAGATCGGAGTCTAAAGCAAAACGACTTAACAAGCTGTTTCCGCATTTAATGTTGATGTCAATGTTAGGAAGGGTTTCCAGTTCCGTGTAGTTGCTTTCTTCTTTGTAGTATGCGTTTTTTAATAGTTCAATCCACAAACGCAAACGGCATATTTTAACAGAGTTCGGGTTAATATCAACTCCGAACAAACAGTTTTCAATAAGTGTTTGCTTTTCATGGAACAGTGTTTTTTGCAGTCTTTGTACTTCTTTGTTTAGTGGTTTTCCATTTTGTATCTTGTATTCAAGAATATTCGCTTTTGGGTCTGTAATGATCAATTCATCGTTTACGATTTCAATTTCATAACCGCTGATACTGCTGCCGTCTTTATCTGCCAGTATTCCTAATTCCGCCTTAATACTTATAATCTCATTGAGAGAAGAAACCAAAAAGTGCCCGGAACCAACTGCCGGGTCGCAGATACGAAGCGAATTGATGATTTCATTGGCTTTTAAAATTTCCTGCGTTTTAAAAAGTTTGGAAGTGTAGTTTTTTACATCTTCAAATTTGTCGAAAGTAATTTCGCCTTTTTCTGAGATTGCCTCGTTGAATTTTTCCACTACTGCCAAACGGATCGCCTGCTTGCACATATACATAGTGATGAACGCAGGTGTGAAAATGGAACCATCCTTATAGCCATTGATTTTCTCAAACACTTTGCCAAGCACTGAGGCGTTGATAATGGTTTTATTGTCTTCCTGTACATCTTCAGTTCCCTCACTGGCAAAGTCGTAAGCATCTAAAAATTGAAAAAGGTATTCCAGAGTAGGCAGTTTGTCTGTCTTTTTCCGGATGTCCTTCAAAATGCTTGTACTAATAAGATCCAGTTGCCCATTATTGTCCAACGAATTGATCTTGATGGTTTGGTCTTCCAGTTCGCTGATTTCAAAAAGAGAACTGTTCAGGTAAGGTGCTTTATTGTATTTGCTTTTTATAGCATCGCTTCTCTCATTGATGTTTATCGCTAAAACTTTGTGGAACAGTTTAAACAATTCATCAAAGTCGTTGACAAGGGCTGTGTTTAAGAAACGATAATCTTTATTGCCTTGATGATAGGTGATGAGTTGACCTTCCAGTAATTTAAGAAACAAAATCCTGTTTATCCAGGTGATGCAGAGTTCCAGTGCAACATTAAAAATTCTTTCTTCTTTGTTTTCCCCATAAATGGATGGGTCAGGAAGCCGGTGTAAAATATCTTCTGTGTATAAAGCCTCTATGCTTGCTTCAATTAGCGAAGCCATATTACGACCTTCTTTTTTTCTGCGGATAATGTTTTTACCATTTTCCTTCGCTTCTTCTAGTCCGATGATGTGCAATAATTCCTTGTAGAACTTCTCATTGAGCGAATTGCTGTCGTTTGGCGAGGCAATTTTCAATAAATGCTGCGGAGAAAGAATTTTGAGCAAAGCGCTCAATTCACGGTCATCTTCCTTTTTGCTATTGCGTAAAATATTCTCGTATTCTCTGATGTCAAAATAAACGCAGGGAATTTCAACATCAATTTTGGAAACGACCTTAGCAATCTCCTCATAAAACCAAGGGTTGTCTTTCTTGTCGTTCAGTTTGGTTTCGTAAAGCTTTTTTATCTGACTGTTCCGGTAAACATGCTTGTCAAAATAGTTGGCATCAATAATATACCATTCATTTACATTGGTCATCACAAGCTGTTTGAGTTGGTTGTTTCCAGCTTGGTTTCTCTCGTCCAGGTAGTAGAGTATAAGTTCGTGCAGCGCTTTTTTATTGGGATTTCCAGCAGTAACCATTTCGTTCATATTGGTTGGCCGCTTAGCTTCAATGATCACTCCGACTTCGCTGTTTGTGGTTTTTCCGAGATGAATTACTAAGTCCTTTTTGTCTTTGGTGTTAATCGCGTTGATGTCACGGTAGTAAGTATCACGCAAGAAGTCACGTAAGTCATTCTTTAAGTGTTCTTCGCTTTCGTCTCTAGGTCTTTTTTCAATAAGACCGATTTTGTCGAGCAAGGCATTTAGATTTGTCTTGAAAAGGTCTATTTCGCTTCTCAAAGGCTTTTGCTTCAAGAAGGCTTTCAATGCTTTTTTCGGTGATTGTGGTAATAATTTCATTAATTGCTCTGTCAATTTTTAAAGCGTTAAAGTTAATTTTAATACTGTTTTACCTATACAGATTATGTTCGATTTCATAAAATGACAATCCGTACAAAGATCTTCTACAATCTTCCATCAAATAGCGCCCATCTTAATTTCATCAACCACTCCTGGATCGAGTAATGTAGTTATGTCACCGAGATTATCGGTATCGCCTTCGGCGACTTTTCGTAGTATCCTTCGCATAATTTTTCCTGAGCGGGTCTTCGGTAATCCGCGGACTACCTGAATTTTGTCAGGTTTGGCAATAGGTCCGATTATTTTATTGACAGTTGCCATGATTTCCTCGCGAAGCATTGGAATATCATCATGTTCTTTTGTACAGATGACATAAGCATATATTCCCTGTCCTTTGATGGGATGCGGGAATCCTACAACCGCTGATTCAACTATGTCAGGATGTTGATTGATGGCATTTTCAATTTCCGCGGTACCAATACGATGCCCTGAAATATTCATGACATCATCTACGCGTCCGGTTATTCTATAGTTCCCATTCTCGTCGCGTTTACAACCATCGCCTGTGAAATAAAGTTCTTTGTACGTTGCAAAATAATTCTGCCTGCAACGATCATGGTCTCCATAAGTGGTACGAATAATACCGGGCCATGGAAATCGAATACACAGATTTCCTTCGACATTGTTCCCTTCGATTTCTTTTCCTTCGCTGTTTACAAGAATAGGCTGCACTCCCGGGAGTGGAAGTGTCGCATAACCGGGTATCACCGGAGTGATCCCCGCAAGAGGTGAGATCAGTATTCCACCTGTTTCAGTTTGCCACCAGGTGTCTACAATCGGACACTTTTCTTTGCCTATGTTTTTATCATACCAGTGCCAGGCTTCTTCATTAATAGGCTCGCCAACTGTTCCAAGTACTTTTAGTGAATCGAGTTTATAGGGTTTAACAAAATCAAGTCCCTGTGCTTCGAGTGAGCGGATGGCTGTAGGGGCGGTATAGAAAATATTTACTTTATGTTTATCTATAACCTCCCAGAATCTTCCTGCATCAGGCCATGTAGGAATTCCTTCGAACAATAATGTAGTAGCTCCGGATAAGAGTGGACCGTATACGATATAAGAATGACCGGTAATCCAGCCGATGTCCGCAGTGCACCAATATATATCTCCTGAATTATATTGAAAAACATTTTCAAAAGTATAGGAAGCATATACCATGTAACCACCACAAGTATGCACAACACCTTTCGGCTTACCTGTAGATCCGCTGGTATAAAGAATAAAAAGCATATCCTCCGAATCCATTTCCACTGCCGGGCAATATGCATCCACTTTTCGCATTTCATCATCCCAAAGAACATCACGTCCTTCTATCAATCGAATGTTGCAATCGGTTCTTTGAAGAACTATTACCTTTCTTACCGAAGGACATATTTCAAGCGCATCGTCAACGATGTCTTTGATAGAAATTTCTTTAGCACCCCTGTAAGCTCCGTCGCTGGTAACAACAATTGAACAATCGCTGTCTTGAATACGGTCACTCATAGAGTGAGATGAGAAACCCGCAAAGACCACAGAATGAATTGCACCGATTCTGGCGCAGGCAAGGATAGCAATGGCAGCTTCCGGTACCATTGGCATATAGATGCATATCCGGTCGCCTTTTTTCGCGCCATTATTTATGAGCACATTGGAAAATCTGCAAACCTGATCATGTAGCTCTTTGTATGTAAGTGTTCGAACCTTATCTTTTTTAGGATCATTGGGTTCCCAGATGATGGCAGTTTGATCAGGCCGATCCTTCAAATGTCTGTCGAGACAATTTTCTGTGATATTCATTTTTCCGTTTATAAACCATTTAACGGAAGGCTCTGAAAAATTCCAATCCAATACCTTGTCCCACTTTTTTTTCCACAAAAAATGTTCTGCCTTTTCAGCCCAGAAAGCTTCCGGATCCTTGATACTTTTTGCATACTCCGATTGATATTCTCCAAAAGTTCTAATTCGAAATGCCATAATTTTATGATTGAAATGCTAAGATACTAATCCTGACCTTTTTTCAAGGGATTAAGCATTTATTCCCTAATTCAACAGGTTTTTTCTATCTGTGCTGTCTGATTCATCTATTTGACTATCCCTTTCAAATATTAACTAAAGGTCGCTGATGGCTGAATTCGAAGTTTTCTTTACATTTGCCGCATGAAATTATTTGTGAAGAACATAGAAGGATCGGTCAATGAAATTTTACTTGAATCTATCTTTAAGCAGTTTGGAGAGGTGCTCCAGACTAAAATCATTTACGACACCATAACCTGGGAGTCGAGGGGATTCGGATTTGTAGAATTTCGCAAGAAGGAGGAGGGGATGATGGCTATTGAAGGATTGAATGGTAAGGAACTTGTGGGCAAAAAGCTGATGGTTTCTGAGGCTATAGAAAAACGATAATTTTTCTGATTTGAATAGCAAGCAGGACTTGATCATAGGAATGCTTTTTTTTCGGCAATGCACAACCAATACGGCTGAGAATCGTATCCATTTTACAGGAATCTTATTTAGCCCGACATCTTCATTCTGATACTTAAACTGATTAGAATAAACGATTCATTATCTCGTTTTAATGAACAAACGGACTGGCTCTGTCTGAAATTTTATGTACCCTTGTGAAAAACCGGATTCGTTATATTTGTTATTCGTTTCTGATGATGATATGTGTCATCACAGTGATTTTACTCCCTGAATCGTCGCACGCTCAGCTCTTAGATACCATCAGTTATAGTTTGCAGAAAAAACCAAAAGTATTTTTAAATTTCGTTCCATTCAACAGTTACATCAGTAAAAATATAGCTAATTTCAGTGGACTGCGGGTAGGCCTGAATTATAACAAGCGTATAAAATTCGGATTAGGTTATTTTGCCTTAACCAACAGTTCTGTCGTGAGTCCTGTAGTCATTGAAGATGATGGTCCCCTTTATGAAACATCCGGAGAATTAAATTTTCATTTTTTCAGCATCACAGCTGAATATATATTTTATCAGCAGTCCCCTTGGCAGTTTTCTTTCATTCCCTTACAGCTTGGTTTAGGAAGAGCGAGCTATGATTACATACGCAGGTCTGAATTTTATCGTGTTTCAACCAAGGCCGAGACTGTTCTAATCTTGCATCCTGATTTTACAGCCCAATACAGTATTCTAAACTGGTTGGGAGCTGGTGCCACATTGGGTTATCGGGTAACTCTGAATGGTTCAAAAAATGTTCAGGAAGACTTCGATTCACCTACATTTTCCCTTACCTTGAAGGTCTTCCTTGACGAATTATATAAAATGGCATTTCCCAGTGGAATTAAGAGCAGGAAGAGCTAGTTACAGCATTATTCCTGCTTATAATAAATGGATCATAGATTGTAGTTCTTTATCTTTGAGCACAGATAAATCATGAATAATCCGAATTTAGACCCAAGCGGGGAAGCTTTTGTTCCTGCAGACAAAGAGATCGAGAAGGTACTTCGTCCTCAAGGGTTCGAAGACTTTACAGGGCAGCCTAAAATTATCAGCAACCTCCTTGTATTTGTAGAAGCTGCCCGTCAAAGGGAAGAAGCACTTGATCATGTATTATTGCATGGCCCTCCTGGATTGGGGAAAACAACATTGGCCTATATTCTTGCTAATGAACTGGGTGTGAATATTAAGACCACCTCAGGACCGGTTCTTGACAAGCCCGGTGATCTTGCAGGTTTACTTACCAATCTCGAACCCAATGACGTTTTATTCATAGATGAAATACATCGATTGAGTCCGGTCGTGGAGGAGTATCTGTATTCCGCCATGGAAGATTATAAAATCGACATAATGATCGAGTCAGGACCAAATGCGCGGTCTGTGCAGATCAAGATTAATCCATTTACACTCGTCGGGGCAACGACTCGTTCAGGTTTACTGACTGCTCCTCTCCGTGCCCGTTTCGGAATCAATTCAAGACTTGAATATTACGATTCGAAATTGCTGGAGAAAATTGTAAAGCGTTCCGCGGGAATTTTAAGAATACACATTGAAGACGATGCCGCTAAAGAGATTGCAGGCAGAAGCCGTGGTACGCCGAGAATTTGTAATGCATTGTTACGCCGGGTGCGCGACTTCGCACAGATAAAGGGCAATGGAACCATTGACTTGCCAATATCTCACCATGCATTGAAAGCATTGAATGTAGACCAGCATGGTTTGGATGAAATGGACAACCGTATCTTAGCTACAATCATAGAAAAATTCAAAGGTGGCCCGGTTGGACTTACCACCATTGCTACCGCAGTAGGGGAGGAAGCCGGGACGATTGAAGAGGTTTATGAACCTTTTCTTATCCAGGAAGGATATTTGCAACGTACACCACGGGGAAGAGAGGCAACAGAGCTGGCGTATAAGCATCTCGGAAAAAGCATTCCTGCACAACCGGGTAGTTTGTTCACCTGATTGGTGAAGAATTAGGTTCAGCCTGTACAATCCATTATTTCATTCTGAAATTTTCTTATAATTTCTTTTCCGGTCATTGATGAGTATTCATTCTGCAGAAGTTATTCGAACAAAACTGGTAAAGGACGAAGCCTTGCGTCTGGGTTTTGATTTTTGTGGAATCTCCCGTGCGGATTTTTTAGACGAAGAAGCACCCCGGCTTGAAAAATGGCTTCTTCAGAATAGGCATGGGAAAATGTCATATATGGCAAATCATTTCGACATGCGTTTGGATCCGCGAAAGTTGGTCGATGGTGCACGTTCTGTGATTTCACTATTGTATAATTATTTTCCTGTTGCAAAGCAGGAACACGCTGATTCACCGAAGATATCGAAGTATGCTTATGGCAAAGATTACCATTTTGTAGTCAGGGATAAATTGAAAGAATTATTATTTGAATTGCGTGAGAAGATAGGCGAGATAAATGGCCGGGCTTTTGTGGATTCGGCACCGGTGCTTGAAAAAGCATGGGCGAAGAAAAGTGGTTTAGGATGGATAGGGAAAAATGCAAATCTTATCACAAAGAAACAAGGATCTTTTTTTTTCGTCGCTGAATTAATTGTGGATATAGATCTCAGTCCGGATGGACCGATTGAAGATTATTGTGGCACCTGCACGCGCTGCATCGATGCGTGTCCGACCGAGGCAATTATTCAACCTCAGGTCGTTGATGGTAGTAAATGTATATCGTATTTCACCATTGAATTAAAGGGTGAAATTCCTGCATCTGAAAAAGGGAAATTTGATGACTGGGTTTTTGGATGTGATGTCTGCCAGGATGTTTGTCCGTGGAATCGTTTTTCCAGGACACATATGGAGAAATCATTTCATCCGGATTCTGATTTAATGCAAATGAAACTACAAGACTGGGAAGAAATCAGCCGAGATGTATTCAACAAAATTTTCGACTCGTCCGCAGTCAGGCGTACGGGATATGAGGGATTAAAAAGAAATATTGATTTTATCAGGAAAACTTCCTGAACACATCAATAATTACATCAGAGTAGGTAGCGAAAGAAGCTACACACCAGACTTTAAGTAATAACCTTTCTTCTTTTTTCAGAAGTCTTAATGCTTTGATGAGTTCTTTGCGAAAAAGACTTTTATCGAAACTAACCTTGGTCAGGATTTGCTTGGTGTATTCAAACATAGTACTGGGCTTAGTTTTTAGTTAGACGAATGTACGCATCTATCGATGGACTGTCAAGAAAAAAGAACGAACATATCCCACTTTTATTAAACTGTTTTTGGCGAATATTCTAACTTATACAAAATCAAGCATATAAAATTGACCTAAAAATGACATCTACTATGTTATCAACATCTGTTGGTGGATATGGGTTTATTTACACGTTTTTCGAAATTTTTTTGACTTATACTTCAATTATAGAACGTAAAATGAGATTATTTCACAACAATTACTTTAGCGGAATGAATTTTTCCTTCTGCAGTAATTAATCTGATGGAATAAATTCCAGCGTTTAAATTTTCCGCGGAAATATTAATCATATCCGCGGAGGAAGACATTTTATAAGCACATAATCTTCCCAGAGGATCTATTATACTAATTTGTGTTAAAGCAATCGATTGATGATTAAGATGGATATCAAATCGACCAGTTGAAGGGTTAGGATAAATAGTGACATTATTTAAACTGTTTTCAGGAGAAAATATTGCTGTAGGCCCTTCCGGCAGATCAATGATATTGATCAGAATAATTTGCTCTGTATACAGTCCGCCTGCATCAGTGCTTCTTATCCGAATACTGTATAGTGATTTCGTTTCATAATCGAAGCTGCTTGACGTGCTAAGATTACTTGTGGCAATGCTAAATTCAGCATTATCATCATCGCCTGTTCCATTTACCAAGGTATAACTATGCGTATCCGAAATATCAGGATCAAGAGAAGTGAAAGAGCCAATTGCAGTTCCGATTGCCTGATTTTCTGCAATGGAATCCATTGAAATGTTCAGCAGGGTTGGAGCTTCATTCACATTATTGACAGTGATACTAAATACTTTTTCATAGTTAAGTCCGCCAGCATCTGTAGATCTGATGCGAATACTATATAAGTTCTGTGATTCAAAATTAAATTGGTTGGCATTCTCCAATTGTCCGGCACTTATACTGAACAATGCATTGTCTGTATCGCCGCTACCTGTTACGAGTGTATAAGCGTGCATATCACCCACATCCGGGTCTGTTGAACTGAGTGCGCCAATATTCGTTCCGGCAGGCTGGTTTTCGTTAATACTTACAGCACTCAAAGAAAGATCATCCGGAGTTTCATTGACATTCACGACAGCGATTGAGAAGATCTGATCA
>CAYHFJ010000037.1:0-23433 GCA_964355885.1 uncultured Flavobacteriales bacterium | reverse complement strand
TTTTGTCTGAAGTTCTGGATCTTCGAAAGTCATCGATAACCTTAAAGAAGGGCCATACTTCCCGACTCAAGTATCTGGAAATAGAGGCCGAAGCTGAATATGTTGAGCAAAAACTTGAGTCATTAATTAATGAATGAGCTGGAAGCGTGGACACTAACGGAAAACACAGACGGCTGTGAATAACTAAGCAAGAAATTCACCCTTGATATGGGCTCCCTGCTCTAATTTTAGGCGACATTTTTTTACGGAGCTTTCTTCCTGAAAATAAATACCATAATTAATAATTAATCAGAATGGCAGAAAAGAAAAAACCCGATCACGAGTATACTGAAGACAGTATAAGATCCTTAGATTGGAAAGAGCATATTCGTACCCGACCGGGAATGTATATTGGTAAGTTAGGTGATGGTTCTTCAAAAGATGACGGTATCTATGTCTTGTTGAAAGAGGTGATCGATAACTCCATCGATGAGCATGTCATGGGCTATGGTAAAGTTATTGAAATTAATATTCAGGATGGTAGGGTAGATGTACGTGATTATGGACGTGGTATTCCACTGGGTAAGGTTATTGAATGTGTTTCAAAAATAAATACCGGGGGTAAATATGACAGCAAGGCATTTCAGAAAAGTGTCGGCTTGAATGGAGTAGGAACCAAGGCGGTGAATGCATTGTCATCTCAGTTTAAAGTTCAATCTGTAAGAGAAGGCAGAACTAAAATTGCCGAATTCTCTCAGGGAATTCTGAAAAAGGATGAAAAAGAAAAAGGTACTACTGAGAAAAATGGAACAATTTTCAGCTTTGTCCCGGATGATACAGTTTTCCTAAATTACCGTTACAACAAAGATCATGTGGCCAACATGATGTGGAATTATGTCTACCTCAACAAAGGTCTCAAGATCCAATTTAATGATCTGGAGTTTTACTCTGAGAATGGATTGAAAGATTTGCTCGAACGGAATATGAGCGATGAAATTCTCTACCCCATCGTACACATACATGGGGATGATATTGAAGTGGCTTTCACACATACCACCGCATATGGAGAAGAGTACTATAGTTTTGTAAACGGACAGCATACAACTCAAGGTGGAACACATCAGGCTGCTTTTCGCGAAGCTATCGTCAAGACGATTCGTGAATTTTTCAAAAAGGAGTATGACGCCAGTGATATTCGCACTTCAATTGTCGCCGCTATCAGCGTAAGAGTTCAGGAACCTGTTTTCGAATCTCAAACGAAGACCAAATTAGGTTCACTTACGCGTGAGCCCAATGGCCTGGCAATCCGTACCTGGATTAATGATTTTCTTAAAACAGAACTTGACAATTATCTTCATAAAAATCCTGAAGCAGCCAAGGCCATAGAAAGTAAGATCCATCAAAGTGAAAGGGAACGAAAAGAGATAGCGGGTATTAAAAAGCTTGCCAATGAGAGAGCGAAGAAAGCGAATCTGCATAACAAAAAATTGAGAGATTGCAGAGTACACCTCAACTCCAAACACATCGATCGTCTTGAATCAACTTTGTTCATTACGGAGGGTGATTCAGCCAGTGGATCAATCACCAAAGCCCGTGATGTAAATACTCAAGCCGTATTCAGTCTCAAAGGTAAACCTCTGAATTGCTATGGCATGACCAAAAAGGTGGTTTATGAGAATGAGGAATTCAATCTACTTCAAAATGCGTTAAATATCGAAGACGGATTGGAAGAATTGCGTTACAATAAAATTGTGGTCGCCACGGATGCTGACGTTGACGGAATGCACATCCGCTTATTGTTGATGACCTTTTTCCTTCAGTTCTTCCCTGAGTTGGTAAAGAACGGCTATGTATATATTCTGCAGACTCCATTGTTCAGGGTAAGAAATAAAAAGGAGACAATCTACTGCTATAGCGACAGGGAGCGCGTCAATGCAATTGAAAAGCTTGGCACAAATCCGGAAATAACCAGATTCAAAGGATTAGGAGAAATATCTCCTGATGAGTTTTCAAATTTCATAGGTAGAAAAATCCGTCTCGAACCTGTCATGCTGAATCAGGATGAAACAATTCATCACCTGCTTGATTATTACATGGGAAAGAACTCTCCTGAGCGACAGGACTTTATTATTCAGAATCTGCGTGTTGAGAAGGACGTAATAAAAGAAGAATTGATTCCGGAAGAAACAGAATAAAACGTCTTCATGGATTAGTACTTCACTTCAACAAATACGATCAAAATATATTTATAAGAATGGCAAAGAAGAAGAAATTAGAAAGTAAACCTAATAAGCAGGACCCTGCAGAGAAAGTTGAGCAGCAGCATTCAGAAAATGCAACAGTACCGCATGTTCAGGGTATGTATGAGAATTGGTTTCTCGATTATGCTTCCTATGTAATCCTTGAACGAGCTGTGCCGCATATCAATGATGGTCTAAAGCCGGTGCAACGGAGAATTCTGCATTCCATGTGGGACATGGAAGATGGAAGGTACAACAAGGTTGCAAACATCATTGGTCATAGTATGAAATATCATCCGCATGGAGACGCTTCCATCGGAGATGCACTTGTTCAGTTAGGTCAAAAGGATCTGCTGATCGATATGCAGGGAAACTGGGGAAATATTTATACCGGTGACAGCGCTGCGGCCGCCCGATACATCGAAGCACGCTTATCCAAATTTGCCCTTGATGTTGTTTTTAATCCAAAGACTACCGACTGGCAATTGAGCTATGACGGAAGAAATAAAGAACCCATTACTCTGCCTGTCAAATTTCCGCTTCTTCTTGCACAAGGTGTGGAAGGAATTGCTGTTGGATTAGCTTGCAAAATTCTGCCTCATAATTTCATCGAACTTATTGAAGCATCCATAGACTCATTACGCGGAAAAAAAGTTAACCTGCTTCCTGATTTTCCTACAGGCGGAATAGCGGATTTTAGTAAGTACAACGAAGGATTGCGGGGCGGACGTATCCGTGTTCGGGCGAAAATTGAGAAAAAAGATAAAAAGACTCTCATCATTACCGAAATACCTTTTGGCACCAACACTTCTTCTATCATCGACACTATCCTTGCAGCCAACGATAAAGGAAAGATTAAGATTAAAAAGGTCGAAGATAATACCGCCGCAAATGTTGAGATTTTAATTCAGTTGCACAGCGACTCCTACGAAGACCTGGATAAAACGATTGACGCACTCTATGCATTTACCGCATGTGAAGTGAGTATGGCTCCGAATTCTTGTGTCATTATCGACGATAAGCCTTGTTTCATGAGCGTGAATGACATTCTGAAATACAATTCACAATACACGATGGATCTCCTAAAAAAAGAGCTTGAGATCCGGAGGAATGAACTGGAAGAAGAATGGCACTTCAGTTCACTCATAAAAATCTTTATTGAGAAAAGGATTTACCGAAACATTGAAGAATGTACAACCTGGGAATCTGTCATTGAAACAATTGATCTGGGATTAAAACCATACAAGAAAAAATTCAAGCGCGAAATCACCCGCGAAGATATCATTGGCCTGACAGATATCAAGATCAAGCGAATTTCCAGATACGATGTAAAAGCACAGGATGAAAAGATCAAAGGTCTTGAAGAGCAACTCAAAGAAGTAGCACATCACCTGGCCAACCTCCGTCAATATGCAATTTCCTGGTATAAAGACCTCCTGAAGAAATATGGAAAAGGCCGCGAACGTAAAACTGAAATCGGGTCATTTGAACAGGTAAACGCCGCGGAGGTGATCATGAATAACCTGAAGCTCTATGTGAACAGGGAAGAAGGATTTGCCGGATCAGGTATGCGTAAAGATGAGTTTCTTTGTGAATGTTCAAACCTCGATGATATCATTGTTTTCCGTGGTGATGGAACCATGATTGTAACAAAAGTCGATGAGAAAAAATATGTTGGGAAAGATATTATCCATATCGCGCTCTTTAAAAAGAACGAAAGCGGTCCGGTTTATAATATGATTTATCAGGACGGGAAAGGTGGTAATGTGATGATTAAACGATTCACTGTCGGTGGAACTACTAGGGATAAAGAATATGTCCTCACGAAAGGAAAGGAAGGTTCTAAAGTACTTTGGTTCTCTGTGAGTGGTGATAAGGATGCTGAAACGGTGAGAGCTGTTTTGCGCCCAAAACCAAAGCTGAGAATTACTCAGATTGATGTAGATTTTAATCAGACTGAAGTGAAAGGAAGAGGAGCGATCGGAAATATTTTGACCAGAAATACAGTCACACGGGTCGTTAAATTAAAGGACGGTCCGGCCGGAACTGTAGTTTCTCAGACAAGTATCCTTCCTGAGAAACCTGTACCGGCACTTGTTTCTAAAAATGTTAAAACGACACCTGCACCTAAAAAAGTTTCACCCAAAGAAACTATATCCCGTAAATCTGTTGTAAAAAAGAAGGGAGCAAAACCATCAAAAAAAGCAAAACCACTCAGGGAAGAAAAAGCGGTAACCGTGGAGTGGGAAATAGGAAAAAAAAGTGATCAGATTAAAAATGATCGCAACCGTATAGTGTCTCAATTGGATAAAAAGAATAAATTGAAACAGAAGAATCAGATGAAAATGGATATTTGATTTCACTCGCCTCCGATTACTTCATGAATACCTGATGAGGATTTCTGTTTGTCCGTTTTTTTGTAAAAGCTAAACCCTGCTTTTTCGTTAGTAAGCATAAGAAGAAAATTTCTTCGTACCTTCGTTAGAACATGAAAAGGATTTTATTATTATTGATTCTCTTTTATTTAGTTGGTTCATCCAGAGCTGCTCAGATACTTATCCCAATGGATGATACTCAGAAAAATCATCTCAAAGCTTATGGGATCGCTTATTTGGTTTTGCAACAGGATGTTTCGGTTTCATGGTTGTTGAATTACCGCGGAGGTAGTTTTATGTTTAATGATATTCCACGCTTTGAACAGGAGTGTGCAATCCGGGGAGTTTCTTTTCAGATTCTGGCTGATGGACAGGCTGCTTCAATTATCACTGAGATATCTGATCCGGAAGTGAACATGGATGTGATGAAATTGGAAAAACCACCGAAGGTTGCTGTTTATTCACCGAAGAGTAAATTACCCTGGGATGATGCCGTGACATTAGCACTCACTTATTCTGAAATTCCTTATGATATTGTTTATGATGAAGAAGTGACTCAGGGAAAGTTATTATTGTATGACTGGCTGCACTTACATCATGAAGATTTTACCGGACAGTACGGGCGCTTTTATGCAGCTTATCGAAATGCAGCCTGGTATCAGGAGGATCAACGTAATCAGGAAGCCATGGCTGCGAAACTGGGTTTTGAAAAAGTCTCTCAGATGAAATTTGACGTTGCTACAAAGATAAAAGAGTTCGTCGTAGGTGGCGGTTACCTTTTTGCGATGTGCTCGGCAACTGATAGCTATGATATTGCCCTGTCTGCTGAAGGTGTTGATATTTGTGAACAAATGTTTGATGGCGATCCTGCTGATCCGCAAATGAATTCTAAATTGGATTATTCAAAATCATTTGCATTTAAGGATTATAAGCTGAGTACAAATCCCTATGAATATGAATTCAGTGAGATTGATAATCAGCCTCCGATTCGAAAGATTCCCAGAACAGAAGATTTCTTCACCTTGTTTGAATTCTCAGCAAAGTGGGATGCGGTGCCGACTATGCTTTGTCAAAATCACGAACAAGTGATCAAGGGATTTATGGGTCAAACTACCGCTTTTCGTAAACGGTTTGTGAAACAGGAAGTACTTGTGATGGGAGAAACAAAAGCTGAAGGTGAAGTAAGATATATACACGGTGAATTTGGCAAAGGAACATGGACATTTTACGGTGGTCATGATCCGGAAGACTATCAGCATCAGGTAGGTGATCCACCAACTGATCTTGCTTTGCATCCGAATTCTCCGGGATACAGATTGATCCTGAATAATATTTTATTTCCGGCTGCCAAGAAAAAGAAGCAAAAAACCTGAAACCAAAGGAAGTATCCCAGACATAGCAGTTAATGTTCAGGCGCCAGACCTTGAATGCGATCCGTATTTACATATCAAAGAACCTCCAACTGATTCCAAATTTAATTGTCCTTCCAGGTTGAGGATATTCAGGAGTCAGATAATAGCGGTCAGCAACAATTCCATCTGCAATGTTTTCAATTTTCAGGAAAACCCTCGCAGTTTTAACTTTCAGGTGAACGAATAAATCAATTAACGCATAGCCACCTGTTTTCTTTTCATTTTGTGTGTAGAAAAAAGCAGTTGCCGGCATGTATCCGTCAGCGTAATAGGTAGAATTAAAATGAAGTTGTAAGCCGAATTGAGCTTTTAAAGCTTTCTTGAAAAATGTATTTTCTAAATAAAATGAATGAGTTCCGGTAATGTCAGGTAAACGAAGTACTTGCTCATTTCCGCTTTTCTGATAATAGATTTCATTATCAAAATGCCATTTTCTGAACTTAAAATTCTTCAGTAATCTCAGCTGAGTTACTTCAAATGAAGCATCAAATTGTATTGGTATAGCGGAAGAGCCTACATACACAAAGTTTTGAATGCGATGCAATATTATTTCTAGGCGGAATTGAAATGGAGTGTTGTTGATACCTGCACGGATACTTTGCGAGTGAATATCCTTGAAGCTGTTATTCCACACAAAATGATTTGAATAGTAACGCTGATACAACAAATCAGACTTTCGGCGAAGCACTGAAACAACTGCAAACAGACTGCCGGCTTTGTATTCCGGCGAAACTATCCTCGCATCCACCTTGTATAGTCCACGGTATTCTCCAGCAAAAATATAGTCAGCGGCTGTTTGTATACTGAAGGTAGAATCATTAACCGGGCTAAACAAGCTTGCTTTCAGGCTGTAGTTATTTAAATACAAGTCATCACGTTGATTAAATTGAAACCATTGATTCTCAATCTCTATCAGAGAGCTGAAATTTTTAAAGAAAAACGAGGAGGAGGAGTCAGACTGCGGCAATAAAAATCCGGCGGAATTTTTTAGATTATAATAATGGAGCGAATCATAAGTAGTTGTGTTGTTATAAAAATGATCGTAAAAGTTGCTGTCGGTCACTGCATCAGAATAGGCATAAGACCCGCTTTCAAAGGACGTTGATTGTACAAATTGAAAGGAATTTACTTTTTGTTTACGATATGAACCGGAATCCTGACGGTGAATAAAATCATAACTGTTATGCATAGTGAATGCATGGTTCCTGAATTGATGAGCTGCGTCCGCCAGTTTGATATTAATACCTTTTAAACCAATATTGTCAATAGTGCCCAGATCAAAAAGTGAATCACTCTTCAAGCCACCGTTGACTTGATTTTTGAATGTGTTCCACAAAGCGGACAGAAAGAGATTATAACGCCCGTTGGGAGATTCATACCAGGTAAATAAAGCCAATTGATTTTGATAGATATCACTGTTGCGCGTAAAATCACGCACGCCCATTCGATGAAATTCTAGCCCTGCACTCCAAGTCTTTAATATATTCTGACTATGAAATACCCTGATTTCCTGCTCCTTGAATGAACCATTGTGGTAATCTAATTGAGAGAATCGTTTGTTGGTTCTGTAGTAACGAAGGCTGTCGGATCTAAGGATATATGGATCATACGAACGAATTCCTGCGTATGGTAATATTCCCTTTTCAACACTGAATAGCTGCGGTTTCAAAGCACTACCTAAACTCCCCAAAGAATTGTAATGATCCCTTGTGGCAATATTCACACTGGACAGTTTGATCAAACCTGAATCTGGAACAATCCATTTTTGATTTCCTTCCAAATTTATTCCTGAATGGACATAACGTACAACAGTAGGAACGGGAAAGTTAACACTGACAGAATCTTCCAATGCAGCACTTGCTGAAAAAGCTGAATGTAAAAGGATGAAGAGTAGGAAATAGGTACTAAGTTTCATTCCTGGATCTGTGGAATTGTAATTAATTCCCGGGTTACTTTTTTAAATGCTGGATAACTGAAATTGTTAATTGTATAATACATCATTCTGATTAGTCAGTTATAAGAAAATCAGAGAGAATGTGCTGGGGAGATTACTGAATCATGTATTATTCGCGTTATCTTCCGGCATCACAATGGCCAGTATTATATACAACAACAATCCTGTTCCAAAAATTAATACAGAAGCAAGAAAGAGCACACGAACTATGGTAGGATCAATATCAAAATAATAACCCAGTCCGCCACAGACACCGGCAATCTTTTTTTCCTTTTTAACGAGACGTTTATGCATAGGAGCGATAATTTTCCGCTAATTTAGTCCTTCATTCCAGACTTTCAAAATTACCACATTTTGTATCCCTTATGCAGACTTTTCTTCAACAACTCACTGATACGCTCCAAAAAGAGCATGGCCACGATCTCTCGGGTCTGACCATCATCTTTCCTACACGCCGGGCGGGTCTGTTTTTCAAGCAGGAGCTGGCGTCAAGGGCCACGAAGCCATTTTGGTCTCCGACGGTCGTTACAATTCAGGATTTTATAGGCCGACTCTCACCATTGGCGATTCCTGATCCGATTACACTTCAATTTGCTTTGTATAAGGTTTACCATAGGTATTTTCCTGCTGAACCTTTTGACCGGTATTATCCCTGGGGAGAACTAATGTTACAGGATTTCTCTGACATTGACAGGTACATGGCGGATGCATCTAAGGTATTCAGGATTGTGAATGACCTTCGGGAAATTGAACAGGAATTTCAGCTTGATGAGGAAGAGCTGGAAAAGTTGAAAAGATTCTGGTTAAGTTATTTTTCAAAAGACCCATCACGACTTAAAACCGAGTTTATCAATACCTGGAAACATTTAGGGTCGATTTATATTGAATACAGGAAATATCTCCTTGAACAGAATATTGCTTATGAAGGATTGGCATTTCGTATCGTTGCAGAGAGACTCCTAGAGGGTAAAATCAATGATGATGAATCGTCCGCGAATATAATCTTTGCCGGTTTTTACGCCCTAACCAAATCGGAAGAAATTATCCTTCAACACTTCATCAAAAATAAGGGAGCAAAAATTTTCTGGGATGCTGATTCATACTATGTCGATTCCCCCCATCAGGAAGCAGGTACTTTTTTCCGTAAGGGAAATTTGGCTAAAGAAGATTTTAAATGGAAGATGAATCATTTTGCAGGACAAACAAAAGATATTGAAGTTATTGGTGTTCCCTTATTGGTTGGTCAGGCAAAGTATGCAGGTGAATTATTGGCCGGTATGATGAAAGATCCTGACTTTCGTTCAGAAAGAACCGCTATTGTTTTGCCTGATGAGAATCTGCTGTTTCCCATTCTCTATTCTCTTCCGGAAGACCTGAAAGATATCAATGTCACCATGGGATACCCCTTGCGTGTAACACCACTGTATCATCTTTTTGAAACTTTGATTAGTCTGAGAAAAAATCAACGAAATGAAAAGGAGGGAAGACAAAGTTATTACTATCGCGATGTATTAACTGTTTTAAATCATCCTTACGTCCGCTTAGTAGCACCAACACCCATTCAGAAATGGATGAATGAATATAACAAGTCCAGAGGTATCAGAGTGGAAGGAGATCAGTTTGATTCACATTCTGCTGAAGTGTTCTCTGTTTTATTTCGTAAGTTAAAAGGGGTACAGGATATTTTTAAATGGTTGCAGCAAATATTGCAAATGATCCTGAATGCGATGAAAGAACAGGAATTCAGATTTCATCTGATAGAATCTGAGTTCGTCGTTCAATTTTATACTCACCTCAGCCGGCTTGATGATGCACTTTCCAGGGAGGATCTTAATGTAAATCTGGAAACTTCATGGTTTCTGTTTCGGGAAATTATCCAGTCCGTAAAAATTCCTTTTACGGGCGAACCCTTGAAAGGCTTACAAGTGATGGGATTTCTCGAGACTCGTGTTCTTGATTTTGACAGAATAATTATCCTTTCAGTCAATGAAGATGTTTTGCCTGCCTCGGGAAATAAACCTTCATTTATTCCCTTCAACATCAGAAAGGCCTTTGGACTCCCAACATTCGAAGATCAACATGCTGTTTCCGCATATCATTTCTATCGCCTTTTACAAAGAGCTGGAAAGATTCATTTGCTTTATAATACAGAAAGCAAGGCGATTGCGGGAGGAGAAAAGTCACGGTTCCTTCTTCAACTGGAACATGAACTGGCACCTGCTTTTCCTGAAAAGATTAAATTCACTGAAAAGGTGGTCAGCACCCCTTTTGCAGAGGAAAAGGCCGCTTCAATTGCAGTTTTTAAATCACCGGAAATTGTAAAAGCATTGGAACGATATCTCAGAAATGATTCATCTGCCGAATCAGAAACATTCTCCGCTAAATTTTCGGCATCAGCATTGAACACATACATAAGTTGTTCACTTAAATTTTACCTGAGATACCTGGCAGGATTGAAAGAAGAAGACGAAACTCAGGAGTATATGGAAGCTGCAGGCTTTGGAAGTATTCTGCATCACAGCATGCAACTATTGTATCAGGATCAAATTGAATTAACAGAAGTGCCCTTGAGAGAGTTGGAGTCAAATGTGGATGTCGCGTTGGATACTGCCATAGAGGAGGAGTTGCAATCCGAAAAAAGACTCGTTGGAAAAAATCTGCTGCTGAGAAATGTTCTGAAAGAATTGATCCTGAAGATACTCAGAAATGATAAAAAAGATGTTCCGATAAAGCTCATGGCTCTGGAGAAAAATATTTTTCGGGAGATTGAGTTAAGGGACGGAATGATCGTTCAATTATTCGGAATTGTAGACAGGGTAGACGAGCAGCAAGGAAGGGTAAGAATCCTGGATTACAAAACCGGGATTGTTAACAAACGAAATGCACCCTCTTTAGCGGATCTGTTTTCTGACCCGGTTTACAAAGAACAATTTCAAGCAATCTTATACGCTTATATCCTGAAAAAGGATCTTCCCGGTGCAGTCATATCTTCGGGCTTGGTTACTCTGCGTGATATGTCTAAAGGCATCTGGTATCTTAATGATGGTCTTCCATTCTCGGAGGAAGCTTTTTTAAATTTTGAATCCGGATTGAAAGAACTTCTGAAAAGTATTTTTGATCCCGCAATTCCATTTTCCCAGACGGATGATGAGGATCGTTGTAAGTATTGTCCTTATATAGGTATTTGTAACAGGGAATAAAAAAAGGGACTTAATTAAGTCCCTTTTTTTATTTTGTTTTATCTATTACTACTGAAGTATCAGCTTGATGGTTTGCTTTTCTACTCCGGAAATAAGATTCGCGAAATAAATTCCTCGTGGATAATCATAAACAGGAAGTTCTAGTTTGTTTGCACCTTCCTGAGATTGTATTGTATGACGTATCATCTCTCTGCCGGTGATATCAAATAAAATCACCATGACCTCTTGTGCTTCGGTAGCTGAGTAGGTAAAGTTAAGTTGATCTGTTGCAGGGTTTGGATAAACACCAAATTCACTGAAGTTTGCAATAGGCTCTATTTTTCTCGCCATTGAAACAGCCTTTGTAATAGTGATTGCAGATGAAGTCGAATAGCAATTGCTTCCGGAATAATTGCGTACAGTATAGTTTCCCGCGCTTGAAACCACAATGGATCTTGTATTCGCGCCTGTTGACCAGAGATATCCACCGGCCACCGGTGATGTAAGTGTAACTGTCTGACCCGTTTGCAGGACAGGAGATCCGCTGAGAGAGATAACAGGAATTGCAGGTGGTGTGCATCCGCTTTTTGAAACGGTGACATTAGCAGATTTAGCGGAACAACCGGTAGTTCCATTCACGGTTACATAGTAAACACCTGCAGTCGTAACAGTGATACTTCTGGTACTTGCCCCGTTTGACCATAGATAGGAACCTGCAGTACTTGAAGTCAGTGTTACACTTGGAATAGTCGTTGTAAGAGCCAAGGTGCCACTTGCAGTGATTGTTGGTGTTGAGGTACTGCTTGAATTAATAGTGACAACCGTACTCGCTGATTGAGTTGAACAGCTGGCAGCAACATATCCTTTCACCCAATATGTTCCTGCTGTGTTAACGGTAATGCTTTTAGTTATTGCTCCGGTTGACCAGAGATATCCATTGGCTGTGCTGGATGTTAATGTCACTGAACTGCCCTGGCAGATATTTACTGATCCGCTCGCGGTAATAACAGGAGTAGGAGGGAGTACACATCCTCCGCTTGACGAAGAAACCGTGAGTGATGCGGAAGTCGCTGAACATCCGGTGCCACTGTTAATGGTCACACTATACGCTCCAGCTACGTTGACAGTAATGCTCTGTGTTGTTGCGCCATTCGACCATAAATATGAATTTGCACTGCTGCATGTTAGAGTTACTGCAGGAATACTTGTTGTAAGTGTCAGCGATCCACCGGCTGTGATAGTAGGGCTTGCGCTTGTTGATCCCGCGGAGATGATAATTGCTGATGATGTCGCATTCGTCCCGGATGAATTAGTAACCCGAACTGTATAAGAACCGGAGGCTGTAACCACAATAGAACGTGTAACCTGTCCTCCCGGACTCCATAAATATGCGGAGCCTGAATTTGCAGTGAGAGTCACATTACTTCCGGTGCAAAAAGTAGTAGATCCACTGGCAGAAATCGTTGCGATAGCAGAAACCGTTTTAGGCAATTCAGAATACGTGAACCAATGATATCCTTGCAAATTAATATTTTGCTTCCAGCTTCCTGTCTCAGCAGCATATAGTGATGAATAGGTTTGATACGGTTTTGTAATAGGATTTGAGCTAAGCCACGAACCCATGAATGCAGTTTCGGCCGAGAAAATAGGAATGATCTTTACTGAATGATTTGTTGAAGCAATATCAATTAACCGGTTTCTGGAATATTGATACACATCAGCATCATTCGGACGATAAGCATGTAGTAATATCCGATCTACAGTATTAGCTATGTCTTGCATCTGACCTTTATTCGGCCATCCAAGATACATTTCTGAGATTAATCCATTGGCATTGGCTAGTGCCTCTATGAGAAGAATTTCTCTCTTTGCAAATTTATAAGCACCTGCAGTATCACAGGAGAATCCATTCGGAGTTAAATATTTACTGCAATAGAATGATGAAATACTGGAACTTACCCAGAATTCAAATTCAAAATTTAATACATCGAACTTTTCAGTAGCTGAGCTTCTTCCATTATTATATGGAATGATATTATTACTGAAGAATGAAGAATTCTCGCCGGCTGCACCTATTTCCACAAGACCATACTGAGTTTTAGCACGATTGATAAAAGAAGCCAGTGCATTTTTCGTAGTGCTGCTGCTGAAATTTAAAGAACCTAAATCATAAAAGGTTATATAAGAATATGCGTTACCCTGTGCATAACTTAAAATGGCATTCTCTGAAGTAGTATTTCCCAGCCAGCTGTTAATTCCCTTCACATACATTCCTCGTACATTATTGGATTGACCAAATGCAAGTTGCCCGGCAAGTGACAGAAATAGAACCAGAATCAGAATGATGTTGTTTTTTTTCTCCATGTTAATTTTTTTTTACTTGGTTAACAAATGATACCATGTTTCAGATTGATGGGAGTCTGCAGTGAACCCGGAATACTCTGGTAATAGTTTAATCTGTAGGATTGTAATTCGAAACAACATTGATTTGAAGACAGAAGTCCCTTGACATTCAATTTTCAATTTCCCCACTCATGTATTTATGTTCGAAGCCGAAGATATCAGAACATATTGCTTTTAATATGAAGTGTTAGTAATTCCCGCGATAGGAAAATGTAAGAATAGGGGGACTGCTTTCCTGCAAACAGAAATTTTGACAATTTTATTGTCTATTCCGGGCATAAACAAAGGTCAGCGTAGAAATATCAAACTTGTTCCCTAAATGAAGTTTTTAAAAACAGCTCCTCTTAGCTGAAATAAAATTTCAATTCATCTTATAAAATTATTAAACCAACATGAGATTTGCTTATACCAATCAGGTTTTTCAGAAAATGAAACATATCGGTATAAAAAAGGCCGCCCTTTAGAGACAGCCTTTTTCAATGGAATATTTCTGTGAATTATTTTTGTGAATTATTGAAGGATTAGTTTAATAATTTGTTTTTCATCCTTTGTAAGCAGGCAGGCAAAATAAATTCCACGTGGATATTCCGCTACGGTGACAACAACATTATTTTCGCCGTATTGAGAGTTAATTGTCTGGCGTCCCATTTCTCTTCCTGTAATATCGAAAAGTATAAGTTCCGCTTCTCTGGAGCCATCGGCAATGTAGCTGAAGGTGAGTTGATCTCTTCCGGGGTTTGGATGTACGGAGAATTCATTGAAGGTGCTTTCCTTTACATTATCAACACCGGTGGTTGCCTCTGTGATAATTATGGGACGCGATGTAGAAAAGCAATTTGCTGATGAATATACCCGAACAGTATAAGTTCCTGCAGTGGCAACTACAATTGATTTCGTTGTTTCACCGGTTGACCATAAATAACCGATTGCTGCAGTAGAAGTAAGAGCCACTGATTGGCCGGGTTGAAGTACTGAAGAACCACTAAGCGAAATTGCGGGAACAGCAGGTGGAGTACATGCCGTACTTGTTACGATTATTGGTGTGGAACTGGAGGTACATCCGCTGCTTCCTGTTATTGTGACACTGTAAGTTCCAGGTATGTTCACGGTGATACTCTGAGTTGTAGCACCATTAGTCCATGAATAAGAAGTTCCTGCACTGGAAGTGAGTGTTACAGTTGGATTACTTGGGGTCAATGCGACAGCACCACTGGTTGAAATTATTGGAGTTGCCGGTGTGGCAAGAACGGTTACTGCATGACTTACAGACTGAGCAAAACAATTTCCGGATTGATATCCGCGAACCCAATAACTTCCTGAAGTATTTACTTCAATACTTTGTGTTGTTTCTCCTGTAGACCACAGATAACCTCCGGCTGAAGAAGCAGTAAGTACAACTGAACTTCCCTGACAGATTTCTAATGCGCCACTGGCAGATATAATCGGAATAGCTGCTCCGTTTGTGGTCACTGTCAGGTCATTGGATTGAACAATACAAGAACCTGTTCCGGTACGAACCCAATAAATCCCAGCGGTTGAAACCGTAATGCTTTGTGTTGTCGCTCCGGTAGACCAATCATAATTTCCCGCACTGCTTGAAGTGAGCGTGACAGAATTTCCACTACACAAATTCACTGAACCTCCGGCGGTGATCACCGGTATGTTGTTAGTGTTTGTTGTTACAACAGTATTTGTTGATTGTGCAGAACAATTAGTCGCGTTGAAAATTTTTACCCAGTAGGTGCCGGCAGAAGAAACGGTGATCGTTTGCGTGGTGGCTCCATTAGACCATAAATACCCACTTGAATTGTAGGCAGTAGAGAGGATGACATTACTACCCGGACAAAGGCTAAGTGAACCGGAGGCATTGACAAGCGGTGTTGCAGGTGCACTGGCAGCAGTTACAACTACATTTGCAGATTGGTTGTAGCAATTTCCTGAACTGAATACACGAACCCAATATGTGCCTGATGCATTGACTGTAATACTCGAATTGGTAGATCCGGTTGACCATAAATAGCCTGCGGCATTTGAAGATGTTAAGATGATTGAATTTCCTGTACAGCTGGTAAGTGGGCCACTTGAACTTACAGTAGGTAGTGCCGGTGCGGCGGTTGCAGTAACTGTTGTTGCAAGAGATGTCGCCGAACAATTACCTGAGGTTATACTAACTGTATAATTTCCGCTTTGATTTACTGTGATAGATTGCGTAGTCGCTCCGTTTGACCATAAGTAAGTTCCGGCAGAGCTCGATGTCAGGGTAACACTTGATGAGGAGCAAAAGGTTGTGGAACCGCTGGCAGAGATTGTCGGGCTGCTTGTTGTAGAGCCTGCAGTAACTGTAACAGGCGCGGATGTAATACTCACTCCGGCGGAATTCACGACTGTTACAGAATATGATCCGGATTGTGTTACTGTAATTGAACCGGTTGTTTGTCCTCCCGGAGTCCACAGATAAGATGATCCTGCATTCGCCGTCAATGTAACGCTTCCCCCTGTACAAAATGTTGTTGGTCCGTTTGCTGAAATTGTTGCAGTGGCTGTGATTGTTTTCGGTAATTCTGAGTAGGTAAACCAATGATACCCCTGCAGATTGATATTTTGCTTCCAGCTCCCTGTTTCTGCGGTGTAGTAAGAAGCATAAGTTTGATAAGGTCTGCTAATCGAATGTGAGTTTAACCAAGGTCCCATAAAAGCGGACTCAGCGGAAAATATCGGAATAATTTTTACAGGATGTCCAACAGAGGCAATATCTATCAGACGGTTTTTAGAATATTGATATACATCAGAATCATCTGGTCTGTATGCATGCAAAAGTACGCGGTCAACATTATTAGCTACGTCCTGCAATTGCCCTTTGGTAGGCCATCCCAGGTACATTTCAGAAATCAAACCATTGGCACCCGCGATTGCATCGATAGCGATCATTTCACGTTTGGCAAATTTATAAGCCCCTGCTGTATCACATGAGAAACCATTTGGACTCAGGTATTTGCTGCAGTATTGTGCCGCAATGCTTGAAGATACCCAAAACTCAAATTCGAAATTTAGAATGTCAAATTTTTCTGTTGCAAGACTTCTGCCATTGTTATAGGGGATAATGTTATTACTGAAAAAAGCGGAATTTTCACCCGCAGCACCCATTTCAAGCAATCCGTACTGTGTTTTGGCTCTGTTTATAAATGAGGCAAGCGCGTTCTTTGTTGTAGAACTGCTAAAATTCAATGACCCAAGATCATAAAACAAAATGTAAGTGTATGCGTTTCCTTGCGCATAAGTAAGAAGAGCATTTTCACTGCTGGCATTTCCGAGCCAGTTATCAATATCCTTGACATACATTCCTCTTACATTATTAGCTTGCCCAAATGATACATTGCAAGTAAAAAGTAAGAACACAATCAAGGCCGCAACGATGTTGTTTGATTTCCTCATGCTTATTTTTTTTCAGTATTGATAATTGAAATTATTAAATCGAAGCAATCGGAATTGCATGAGCTGACTCAATTTCAATTAATCGTAATTTGACTTTTTGTACTACGAAACCCCTCGTTTCCCCTTGGAATTTCATTGACTCATCAAACCCTATTGATGTATCGTAGGCGAAGATAATGTTTAAACAATACGATGATAATCAAGAGGAAGTAAGTTTTTAACAGGTCATTCGGAGTCTATAGAGTTTCTGCTAAAAATAAAGAAAAAGCTCCAGAAAACACCCAAAAAATCTTAAAAATCACGTAAATACTGGACAAAATCAAATTTTGTGGCTAAAATGAAGTGTTGTTCCGGAAGTTGTAATTTTCCCTTGCAGCCTTAAAAAAAACAAAGACCCCGGATTTTCCGGGGTCTTTGAGCATCTGTGTTTGATGTATCAGTTTTGAATAAGCACGCGTTTCATAAGGTTTTTGTCCCCTGTTCGCACTTGAGCCATATAGAATCCGGAAGGAACTTCACTGGTATTTAGGGTGACTGAATTGTCACCTTCAATGACCATGACAGGAATGCCTAAGAGTGATCGCCCTGATATATCCATCAAGCTAACCTGTCCTTGCTCATCCAGCTCCGCGAAGAAGTTTATCCTGAGTTGATCCTTTGCAGGATTTGGATAAACGATCAGCTCTTCGGAAGGATTTTGAATATCCCCGGTATTCTTTTCAGTTTTCGCCTCTGGTGAAAATGCAAGAGCGACATTCGAAGTATGTGTGGCAAAATATTTCTTGTCTGAGTAATTACTATACTGATTAGCACAGGATGTTTTTACTCTCCAGGAATACCTTGCATTCGGAATCACATTCGATACTGTAACTATATTGTTGCCATCATATGCAAGACGTATATAAGTATATTGGTTGGTTCCATCTTTTTTATAACGTATAATCACCGAATCGCAGGAAGGTAAATTGCTCCAGCTCAGTATCACACTGGTCGTTGAGGAACTGAGTGATGTACATCCTGCAGGAGTCGTCAATTGACAGGATGATACAGGGACAATAATACTCTGAGAAGAAGAAGTATGGCTGCATCCATTTGAATTGGATATACGCAACGAATAGCTTCCGTCAGAACTTGCATTATAGTTACTCCCTGTTGCTGACCCAATAGCATTACCATTAAAATACCATTGAAAGGATGAAATACTTCCGCTGCCTGCCACAGATGTAGAGTTAAGCTCAACACTACCGGTTGCGGTATTTCCAACCATGAAACTTGCAGTGGGAAGACTATTCACATTGACAGTTGTCGCAGCTGTAATTTTTGTGACACCATTTTGTGTAACCTGACAGGTATAGGAACCACTGGTACTGACCGATATTGATGATGTACTGGCTCCGTTAGACCATAAATATGAGGAGCCTGTTGTCGCTGTCAGTGTCACATTTCCCCCGGTACAAAAGTTCGTTGTTCCTGAGGCTGAAATAATCGGTGTGAATGTAAAAGGTGTTCCCGGAGCAGGCTTTGGCATAAAACCATAATCAAACCATTGGTAGCCTAATAGATTTATGTAAGGCTTCCATGATGAGTTGTCTGAATTAAAATCAGCAGTGTATTTTGAATAGGCTTCTGTCATTGAATGAGAATTCAGCCATGGACCCATAAAGTTAGGCTCAGCTGAAAAAATTGGTACAACATTCACCTGCTGGTTATTGGAAGCAAGATAGGAAAGGCGAGATTTACTATAACCGAAAACTGATGAAGCGTCTGTTCTATATGCGTGTACTAAGACCCGGTCGGTATTCTGAGCAATCTGTTGTCCCTGTCCTTGATTAAACCATCCAACATAAGTTTCGGATAAAGCATTTTGTACACCTGCCAAAGAATCAATCTTGCGCATCTGATCTATATAGAATTTAAATGCACCCGACGTATCACAACTACAATTGTTTTGGATGAGATATTGGGTGCAGTAATAGGCTCCCGGATTCACCGATGAACTTATCCAGAATTCAAACTCAAGATTAAATACATTAAATCTTTCGTTTGGATTGGTTCGTCCATTATTATAAGGAGCGATCTTAGATTGAAAGGAGGAATAGGATTCACCTACTGCGCCGATATATTGAATACCATAATTTTCACGGGCATTCCGGATAAATCCGGCAAGCTTGCCCACACTCGTCGCGTTACTGAAACTGATATTATGCAGATCATACAGGGCGAGATAATTGAATGAACTATCCTGAGCATAGTGCAGCAGACTGTCTTCCTTCGCTGTATTCCCCAATATCTGCGAGAAGCCATCTATATATATTCCCCGTAGAGCAGGGGTTTGTGCATAGCTCGTGGAAAGTGTCAGTGCACAGATTAGGAAGGAATAAATTAATTTCATCAGCTGTTTTTAGTTTCACATATAGTGTATTCGCAATCTAAACTGAAACACATATCGGAAAAGACCGATTACCCGAAGTTGTCGTCGATGTAAGATGGAAGGACTAAAAATCTTCTTATGGACCTGCATCGAGGAAAATTAGTCCGGCTTAATTCATCAAATCTTTGATTAATTTCAAAAATTGAACTAATTCTGTTGTTGCTTTGTACTTTATATTTGTAAGATGCATTCATAAAAAAAGGCTCAAAAATTGATTGAACAAGATTCTGTTCATTTTGTATCAGATTATTTACAAATTGCAGAGTGCTTATTCATTACTTTGTACTTACTACTCAAAAATTATGGCAGATTACATTATCGCATTGCATGGAGGAGCTGGTACGATTGTTCGTTCTAGGATGACAGCGGAGAATGAAAAATCATACATAAAGGCACTTGAAGATGCACTTGAAACCGGTTATGCGGTTTTACGTGCCGGTGGCTCAGCTCTGGATGCCGTTGTTCAAACTACAATGGTTCTGGAAGATTGTCCACTCTTTAATGCAGGCAGAGGCTCCGTTTTCACTCACGACGGATGTCATGAAATGGATGCTTCTGTTATGGATGGAAAATCACTGAGAGCCGGCGCAGTCACAGGGATTCACAGTGTTAAGAATCCGGTACTGCTTGCAAAAAGTATTATGGAAAATTCAGAACATGTGCTTCTCTCCGGTTCAGGCGCGGAGGAATTTGCCCGTAAAATGCGTATTGAATTTGAACCCGATGAATATTTTTTCAATCAGTTAAGATATGACCAGTTACTGGAGATCAGAGATTCAGATAATATTCGCCTTGATCACAGTGATAAAAAATTCGGAACCGTCGGAGCAGTAGCAAAGGATATACATGGGCACATTGCGGCCTGCACATCTACCGGCGGAATGACCAATAAACGATATGGAAGGATTGGAGATAGTCCGGTTATTGGTGCAGGAACCTATGCCAATGATCTGACTTGCGCAGTTTCCTGTACAGGCCATGGTGAATTTTTTCTTCGTGCCGTTGTTGCTTATGATATATCTTGTCTCATAGAGTACAAAGGAATGTCTTTAAATGATGCCTGTGAATTCGTAGTGAATGACAAATTAGTAAAGCTTGGAGGAGAGGGCGGTGTGATCGCCGTGGACTCTCACGCGAATTGCGCATTGGTTTTTAATTCCGAAGGTATGTACAGGGCATGGAAAAATGCCGATGGTATCGGTTCAGTCGATATTTATAAACAGTAATTTTTGTGAATCTCTGTAGGATCGGTATGTCTTTCTCTCGTATGTAAAATGCTATCTATATTATAGAGCCCCTTTTTTATTAGGTCAGATTGTGTCTTTTATCATTAATTGTTCGTTTTTAAGTTTAAAATTAACTTTTTCAGTTTGAAAGGCCAATTCGTTTGAATGCTAAAACGTCAATATGTGATTGAGTGCATTTTAAAATAGAAGCTTTGTTAAGTGTCATTAAATTTGGTAAGTGTTTTTGATCACCTCGTGAAGATTCGTAGATTTGTTTTAGATATTTCTTCCATAAAACAAGCATAAAAAAATGCTTTTCAGGCTTTATACAATTTTGCTTATTTATTCTTTGCTGTGTTCAGCCACAAGCAAAGCTACACACATCGTTGGTGGTGAATTGAATTACCGTCAAATGAACAATAATCTTTACGAGATAACCCTTGTTGTCTATAGGGATTGTTTAGGCGGACAAGCTCAGTTTGACAATCCGGCTTCCATTGGTTTTTTTGACAGTCAGGGGAATTTAGTGTCTGCATCGGATGTTACTATAACAAGTCAGTACCAATTACCTAATCTCATCAACTCTCCTTGTCTGACTCCTCCCACTAATATTTGTTATGAAGTTGCTACCTATGTCTTTACGCTAACCCTTAGTCCCAGACCCGGAGGTTACCAGATAGTGTACCAGCGCTGTTGCAGAAATCATTCT
Source organism: uncultured Flavobacteriales bacterium (assembly GCA_964355885.1). Taxonomy (GTDB): domain Bacteria; phylum Bacteroidota; class Bacteroidia; order AKYH767-A; family 2013-40CM-41-45; genus QQVM01. Next base: position 2,093 of record CAYHFJ010000037.1, on the reverse strand, counting down.
GTACTGAATATTGAAAATGTCGATTTTACCGGAGCCACTTATCTGGCCACTATCCCTGATCCATCACTTGTTACTGTGAATAGCAATCCGGAATTTAATCAATTACCACCAACTTTTATCTGTGAAGATGCCCCATTTTCTTTCGACCATTCTGCTTCTGATGCAGATGGAGATTCTTTAGTATATGAGCTTTGTACACCGCTTGAGGGTGCTGATCGGAATACACCACAACCACGGCCTCCAAATGCACCTCCATATGCTGACATCATCTGGCAGAGTCCATATAGCGCTGCCAATCCCTTTGGAGGTGTAGCCCTGACAATTAATCCAGCAACCGGATTACTGACAGCCACTCCTGATGCTTCAGGTCAGTATGTTTATGGAGTTTGTGCCAAAGAATATAGGAATGGAGTATATCTTGGGGAAACAAAAAGGGATTTTCAAGTGAATGTGGTTCCTTGCCCTATGATTACTGTCGCTTCGATATTTTCCCCCAATATAGTCTGTGGCAGTCTCAACGCCGAATTCACCAACAACTCTTATAATGCCATGACCTATTTGTGGGAGTTTGGTGATACGACTTCTTCATCGGATACTTCATCATTAAAGAATCCATCCTGGATCTATCCAGATACAGGTCAATATCTCGCGACTTTGATAGCTTTCTCAGGAATTAATTCATTATGTAATGATACGGCTGTTGGAATTGTAAAAGTGTATCCAATTTTCTTCGCGGATTATAGTATTGATAATATACGTTGTTCACCTGACTTCAATTTTACTGACGGATCTTTCGGGGTAGGAGGTGTGGCCAATTTCTGGAATTGGGATCTTGGTGATGGAACAGTGGCTTCTGATTCTAATCCTTCACATACTTATCAGCAGGCAGGCTTGTACGATGTAAGACTTATTACTTCCACTGATTCATCCTGCCTGGATACGATGATCAAAACAATTTCTGTCTTACAAGTCCCGGAAGCATCATTTACTACAGAGTTGGATACCTGTCTTCAAACAGTTTCGACTCTCAATCTTTCTTCACATGCTGCCTTTCATGTGTGGAATTTTTCTGATTCATGGACATTACCTGAAGAGCATCCCATTCATACTTATCTTACGGAAGGTATTTATCAAATTGACATGGTAGCCATAACGGATTCGGCTTGCACGGATACCAGCAGTCAATTGATAGATATCCCGCCTTTACCGGAATCCGCTTTTCAGTATAACGTGTCAGATTGTGATTCGCTTTTAAAATTTTCGAATCTTTCGCGTAATGCCGTATCCTATCTTTGGAAATTTGGCGATGAAACCGAATCAACAGAATTTTCTCCTATCCATGCTTACTCCTTGTCTGGAAATATTCCGGTGCAACTTATCAGTACTTCGGTGCATTCTTGCAGTGACACAATTTTACAGGAAATATTTTTTGTTAGTCGTAAGATGGCGGCATTTGAAACTTCGCTGGATTCCTGTTCAGGATTAGTTCACTTTAAAGATGTTACACAGCATGCATATACCTATCATTGGGATTTTGGTGATGGTAATTTCAGTACCGAACATGAACCGACCCATGCTTATTCTGAAAATGGAGAATACCGGGTATATCTCACCTTGAATGGAGAAACTCTATGCAGTGATTCTACGAATCGGATAACTGTTTATGAATCTCCACTGGGCGAATTACTTTTTGTACCGAACGCATTCACACCAAATGGTGATGGCCTGAACGATGAATTTAAAATAAGTGTTTTCCGGCCTTGTGAACGATATGAATTAAGCATCTTTAACAGATGGGGACAATTAGTATATGAGTCAGAGGACGCGGAGAATGCAGTATGGGATGGAAATTTTAAAAATTCCATGGCAGAAGAAGGAATCTATGTTTATCTGTTAAAAAGTGAGAGCCAGATTAGGAAGGGTGTGGCGTATTTGACTAGGTAGGGATTTGTCAAACACGCATTTATAGATCCTTGAAAATACTTTAAGTGTATATTATAAAAGACTATTATATTGGAGGAGATTTACAACTCATATATTGAGTTATTAAAATAAAATGGGTAAAAAGATTGTTGTATTCAATTTTCATAATA
>CAYHFJ010000036.1:0-24379 GCA_964355885.1 uncultured Flavobacteriales bacterium | reverse complement strand
CAATCCTTCTTCCTGTGCATCTATCCTGTCAAGATTAGGATACACTTCCTGTTCAAGAAAATCTTTGCAGGTTTGAGCAATCATTAACTGCTCTTCATTCCATTCCTCAGGTATAAAAATATCATCCGCGTTGGTATCCCGGATTAGAAATTCACCGCCTTTGATTGTCTCAGGAGTACTGACTTGATTAGTCATAGGATTTTGGATTAATTCAAAAATAAATTAGTGTATGAACATTGTTTTTAGCAGATATTCAATGAATGGTTGCGGTTTTGTCATAATTATTTTCATCTCATTGAAAAACAAAACATTGAAAACAATTAAAGGTACAAAATATGGTTGAGAAGAGTGATATCGTAGTGATTTGAGAGCCTGAGGTAAGTGGAATTTCAGAGTTTAATAAACCGGAATCAACGATAAAAGACTGAATGGGACTTGAAAGAGTTTTTTGAAATCCTCTTTAACTAAGTTTTAGTTCAATAGTTCAAAGATACCTGCGGCACCCTGACCGGTTCCAACACACATTGTGACCATGCCATACTTCTGTTTACGACGACGCAATTCTGAGAACAGTTGAACAGATAATTTTGCTCCGCTACATCCCAAAGGATGACCAAGAGCAATTGCGCCACCATTCACGTTGACAATTTCCGGGTTAATCTCAAGGCTGCGCATAACAGCCAGAGATTGCGATGCAAAGGCTTCATTTAATTCTACTAATTGAATGTCACTTAGTTTCATCCCGGCATGTTTCAGCACCTTTGGAATAGCTTCAACAGGGCCTATTCCCATAACCCTTGGCTCAACGCCTGCGACTGCATAATCTACCAAACGGGCGATGGGTTTTACATTCAATTTCTTTAACATGCGTTCACTAACAATCATTACGAAAGCAGCACCATCACTGGTCTGGGATGAGTTACCAGCAGTAACACTACCTCTGGAATCAAATACCGGTTTCAACTTTGCCATTTTTTCCAAAGTAGCATCTGCACGAGGACCTTCATCAGTATCAACAATAAATTCCCGGGTCTGCTTTTTCTCCTGTTGATCCAGATAAACTTCAGTAATGTTTACAGGAACTATTTCATCTTTGAAATTCCCGGCCATGATGGCCTTCAAGGCCTTCTGGTTTGATTCGAATCCAAATTTATCCTGCTCTTCTCTTGAAACTTTATAATCTCTGGCAACAGCCTCTGCGGTCAAACCCATTCCCCAGTAATAGTCTGGGTTCGATTGAACAACTTTATAGTTTGGAACAATCTTCCATCCACCAAATGGTATTGGAGACATACATTCCACTCCTCCGGCAATGATACAATCAGCCATTCCAGAATGTATTTTAGCTGAAGCAATGGCAATTGTTTCCAATCCGGAAGCGCAGTAACGATTCACTGTCATACCCGGTACTTTTACCGTATTGAGTCCCATTAATGAAATCATACGGCCTATGTTTAAACCTTGTTCTGCTTCGGGAGTCGCGTTTCCGACAATTACATCATCAATTTCATCCTTATCAAGCTGAGGGACTGTAGATAAAAGATGCTGAATAACCGCAACGGCCAGATCATCCGGTCTGAAATTTTTAAATTTTCCTTTCGGAGCTTTTCCAACCGCAGAGCGGTAACCGGCTATAATGTATGCGTTCATGATTCTGAATCGATATAAAAATAATTTCTTTGACTCTTTTTATACTAAAAAAAGAGAGAGCAAATCACTACTACTTTTTAGGTGCTTCTTTATTCTCAACCTTTGAATCCTTTTTCACAGGGATACCCTTCTTTTTCGCTTCGGCCGCTTTTTTATCCGCTATTTTTTTCTCTTCCTCTTTTTTCTTTTGAGCTGCTAATTCGAGCACAGCCAAATCAACTCCCTCCTTGTAAGCAGTCTCATTGATCACGTGTCCTTTACGACTATAGGTTTTCCATACCCCATCACGTTTATTCATCTTAAAACTTCCATCCTGACGTATTGATCCATCTTCAAAGTAACGTGTCCATTTACCATCTTTCTTTCCATCCTTGTAAAAGCCTTCTTGCGCAACCTGACCGGAAAAATAATAGCGTGTATACTGCCCGTCTTTTACGGCGCCAAGAAATTCGGTTTCTTCTCTCACTTTATTGTATCCATAAAATTTTCTTTCAATCCCTTCTTTCTGTCCATTAACAAAATCAATTTCAGAAATTTTTTCGCCGAACGTATTATAAAATATCCATGTGCCTTGTTTACGACCAATCTCATCAGTTTTGTTTCTGTGCTTTTCCCGGCCGGGTGCATATTTTGGTTTTTCTTCTCGTCCCTGAGAGAATGCTAACAGAGGAAAAAACATGCTGATAGCAAGGAAGAATCTAAGGCTCCTTTTCATTGAACCGGGGAACTTCATTTTTAAAACTGGACGTATCATAACACAGAATTTTTAGTTTCGTAGTGGCTTTCCTGATGTAAGTATACTTTGAATTCTCTCAAGTGTTTTTCGTTCTCCACATAAGGAAAGAAATGCCTCCCTTTCAAGATCCAACAGATATTGTTCAGAAACAAGTGTATTAGCGGATAAATCTCCACCACACATCACATAGGCAAGTTTTTGTGAGATCAATTGATCATGAGGAGAAATAAAATTTCCGGAAACCATTGCATGCGAACCCGCAAAAAACATACCAAGTGCATTTCTTCCAAGAACTTTTATATCCTTGCGTTGTATCGGCATTGTATATCCGTCATTAGCAAGTTCGAGAACCGCTCTTTTAGCCTCTGTGATTACTCGTCCCGCATTAACAACAATTTCATCCCTGCCTTCCTTCAGAATACGCAGATCAAAAGCTTCGTGCCCTGATGTTGAAACCTTAGCCATGGCAATATTCAGATAATACTCTTTTAAAATTTGTTCATCCAGATTTCCGTCACGAAAGGCATCAGAAGCACGAAGGGTCATCTCCTTACTTCCTCCACCACCTGGTATGAGGCCTACCCCAAATTCCACTAATCCGATATACGTTTCCGCGGAAGCTACAACTTTATCAGCATGGAGCGTCATCTCACATCCACCACCCAAAGATAGTGCATGCGGAGATACAACTACCGGTATTGAAGAATAACGAACACGCATATTCATATTCTGAAAAGCGCGCACAGCCATATCAATTTCGTCAAATTCCTGTTCCGCCGCGAACATGAAAATCATGGCAAGATTCGCTCCTGCGGAGAAATTTTGTCCTTCGTTCGCAATAACCAACCCTTTAAAATCCTTTTCAGCAATCTCAATAGCTTTATTTACTCCTTGAATTATTTCTCCTCCGATAGTATTCATCTTGGTGTGAAACTCAAGATTTATAACACCCTCACCTAAATCGATCAGAGTGCATCCTGCATTCTTCCACACTATTTTCTCCCGTAGATTATCGAGAAGCAATATTGACCCTGCTTTTGGCGTCTTTTCATAGGATCCTGTTTGCGGGTTGTAAAAATGACGAAGCCCATCTTTGACTTTGAAGAAATTCAGATTGCCCTTTTTGACCATATCATCTACCCAGGAAGCCGGAGCATAGCCAAGAGATTTCATGACAGCAATCGCGTTCTCCACACCAATGATATCCCATGTTTCGAACGGACCTGTTTCCCAACCAAAACCAGCACTCACTGCCTCATCCACCTGCATTGGATTTCCGGCAATTTCAGGTATACGATGACTGATATATTGAAACAAAGCGGAAAAGGATTCACGGTAAAACTCTCCTGCTTTGTCCTTCCCCGCAAACAAAACTTTAAGCCTGTCCTGAACATTCTCAATGCTCTTCGTCTGATCAAGCGTTGTGAACTTCGATTTAGACTTGGGACTATACTCCATTGTTCTCAAATCCAGCGAAAGGATCTCGCTTTTTCCTCCTTCCCCTTTCACCTTCTTATAAAATCCCTGCTTAGATTTATCACCATACCATTGATTATCCAGTAGCTTCTGAACATAGCCGGGTAATTTAAAGGTTTCTTTGGATTCATCATCAGGACAGCGATCATATACATCTCTTGCAACTTTAACAAGCGTATCAATTCCTACCACATCGCAGGTGCGGAAGGTAGCTGACTTCGGACGACCCAATACCGGACCGGTTAACTTATCAACTTCATCAACAGTAAGTCCCATTTTTTCAACCAGATGAAAAAGAGACATGATAGAAAACACACCGATTCTATTCGCAATAAACGCAGGCGTATCCTTACAAAGCACAGTTGTTTTTCCAAGATATACATCACCATAATTCATCAGAAAATCGAGCACGGTTTTGTCTGTACCGGGACCAGGAATAATTTCCAAAAGGCGCAAATATCTTGGAGGATTAAAAAAATGAGTCCCGCAAAAATGCTTTTTAAAATCATCACTCCGATTCTCTGCCATCAGTTGAATCGGGATACCGGAAGTATTTGAAGAAATTATCGTTCCGGGTTTGCGGTATTTTTCAACTTCGGAGAACACTGACTTCTTGATATCCAGATTTTCTACAACAGCTTCGAGTATCCAGTCACAGGAGGCAAGGTCCTTCATATTATCTGTAAAATTTCCTGTACAAATACGCGAAGCGAAAGACTTTCTGTAGAGAGGAGAAGGTGACGCAGCCAAAGCAGTTTGTAATGCGTTGTTAACAATCCGGTTCCTAACTATGGGATGTTCAAGATTAAGCCCTTTTTTTTGCTCCTCCTCACTGGGTTCCTTGGGTAAAATATCAAGAAGCAGTACTTCCATTCCAATGTTTGCAAAATGACAGGCGATGCGACTACCCATGATCCCACTTCCCAATATTGCAACTTTTTTAATTATTCTATTTGTTGACATTCCTGTAAATTAATTCGATTTAATAATGGCTTTCAATTAAATCTCACGAAACCAATCCGGGAAATCCAATTTATATTTTAGATCAGTTTGAATAAATCTCAACTATTAGTTCAGCATTATTTTCCGCAATAATCTTCCGCTTCAGCTTTAATGTCGCGGTAAGTTCACCTGAATCGACTGTCCATTCCTTGGCAAGTAATTTAAACTTCTTTAACTGCTCAGTTTTTCCGAAGTTGCTATTGAACTCTTTAACTTCCTTATCAATCCGGGCAATAATCTCCGGATTTCTTATAAGCTCTTCGTTGGATTCGGCTGCTATCCCTTTGTGTTCACACCAGGAACGCAGATGAGAAAATGAAGGGACAATAAGCGAAGCGGCGAAATTTTTATTTTCACCGATAACCATTATCTGTTCAATGAATGGAGATTCTTTGAACTTATTCTCCAGTGCTTGAGGGGCAATAAATTTCCCACCTGAAGTTTTGAATATTTCCTTTTTTCTGTCTGTAATTTTTAAGAAGTGATTATCGATCATTACTCCGATATCTCCTGTATGAAACCAACCTTGTTCGTCAATAGCTTCATTTGTGAGATCAGGTCGTTTATAATAACCGAGCATGACATTAGGACCTTTACAAAGAATCTCACCGTCTTCAGCAATTTTTACGGATACATGTTTTATTATTGTACCAACAGTACCAAACATGGCTCCGTTCTCCTCCAGATTATTCACCGAGATCACAGGAGATGTTTCGGTGAGTCCATATCCTTCCAGAACATTAATTCCCGCAGCCCAGAAAACTCTTGCCAGGCGAGGCTGGAGTGCGGCACCTCCGCTAACGATAACCCGGATATTCCCTCCTAAAGCTTCCCGCCATTTGGAGAATATTAATTTATTGGCAAGTTTTAATTGAGTCTCATACCAAGCTCCATTTTTCCCGTGCATTTCATATTTTAGACCCAGATTCAATGCCCAAAAGAATAAAAGTTTTTTTATGCCGGTCAGCTCGTTTCCTTTTTTAGTAATTCTGTCATAGGTCTTTTCAAGCAGTCTGGGCACGGTGGAAAAAAGTTCAGGTTTTACCTCCTTAAGATTATCCGCGATGGTATCCATTGTCTCAGCATAATATATCGATACCCCAATATACATGTAAAGATAAGTGAGCATTCTTTCATAGCTATGACAAAGCGGCAAAAAACTCAATGCCTTATGACGATTATCGACCGGACAGAGCTTTTCAGATGCAAGCACATTGCTAACAATATTGTTGTGGGATAACATTACACCCTTGGGTGTGCCCGTAGTACCGGATGTATATAGCAATGTCGCGAGATCACCGGGTTGAATACTCTTACGGATTGAATCAAGTCGATCCAGATCTTGTCTGGTTGGGTCAACCAAAAGTTCCTTCCAGTATCTGGCACCTTCAATGACATTAAAGCAGTAAACCTCTTTTAACAATGGTACATTAACCTTAATCCTGTTAATCTTTGCTAACAGTGAAGCATCACTCACAAAAATCAGAGAAGCCTCACAATCATTAAGGATGAAAGCAATTTCAGATTCACTCAAGGTGGTATAGATCGGAACATTTACGACACCAATCTGCAGCATTCCGATATCTACAAAATTCCATTCAGGACGGTTGTTAGAAATGATAGCAACCTTATCATCCTTTTTTAATCCCAACTTCATCAAACCACAACTAAGACTATTCGCATTACGAATGAAGTCTGCTGTTGAATACAATTCCCAGCTACCATTTACTTTAGCAGCCAGTGCATTATTCTTAGGAAATTTGGTGTGATAATGAAAAGGAATATCAAAAATTCTGGATATCATTTGTTTTTGGTTCGATACAAATATACAGTCAATTCATTGCTAAAGGGTGAATTTAGCCATGAGTTTTCGCTAACTGTATGAGATTCCGCCAAATTACTGGAATAGATGTATGTTTCAAGTCCGTGTAAAAATATTTTTTAAAGGGATATTAACAATTGGAAGGATTCCTTCCTTTGCATATTCAGAGATCAGTCAGATTTACGTGAATTAAATAAAATTATGATCATTCAAAACGATTTTACCAGACTTCTGAATCTCAGATTTCCCCTTGTCATGGCACCGTTATTTCTTGTCAGCAATGAAGAAATGATCATTCAGGCGATTGAAGCTGGAATTCTGGGCTGTTTTCCATCCTTGAATTACCGAACACCGGGTGAACTTGATGCTATTCTTAAACGACTTAACAAACACCTTGAGGGTCGAAAAGGGAAATCAGGCACATACGGAATGAATCTCATTGTTCAACGGGCAAACCCATGGTTCGAAAAGCATCTGGAAATTTGCGTTGACAATAAAGTTCCGGTAGTAATTACTTCCCTTGGGAATCCAAAATCAACCATAGATGCTGTTCATGTATATGGTGGAAAAGTGTTTTGTGATGTCACCAATCTTGAGCATGCGAGAAAATGCCATCAGGCAAAATGTGATGGCTTTGTGGCTGTCGGGCAAGGAGCCGGCGGACATGCCGGTCCATATCCACTGATAATATTAACTGAGGCATTGAAACAGGAATTTCCAAACATGCCAATTCTTGCTGCAGGCGGAATAGCACATGGGAGAGCGGTTTTGAGTATACTTGCTTCTGGAGCTGCCGCCGCTTATTGTGGAACACGATTTATTGCCAGCCGGGAAGCCGGGGTTTCGCAAGAGTACAAAGAAGCGGTTGTGAAACACAGAATGGAGGACATAGTACTGACGGAGCGGATTAGCGGAACTCCTTGCAGTGTGATCAATACTGAATTCGCTAAAAAGATAGGTACAAAGCAAAACTGGTTTGAAAGGTTACTAGGTAAAAACCCACGTACAAAAAAATATTTTAAAATGTTGATTCAACGTCGTGGTTTTAACTGGTTGGAAAGTGCATTAAAGCCAGGAACTTATGATTCTTTATGGTGTGCCGGACAATCTGTCGAAATGATACATGATATTAAACCGGTGAAAGAAATTGTGGATCAGATGATTCTGGAATGTGAGCAGGCATATTCAGATTTGCAAAAAATCATTGAATCATGAAATCAAAAAGTAAAAGGATACAAGAGTTAACTATATTTCATTTCGGGGTTTTTAAAGTTCGTACTCCGGTTCTAATTAATAAGAAATGAAAAAGCTGTTTGCACTTCTTGACAGAGCTCGTCATTCTTCATTCAGCAGAATGATCCTGTATATGGCGACAAATAGGGCGATTCCTTTTAATCGACCACATGGAATTAAAATCATTGAAATATTTGAAGATGGTTTAAAGTCCAGGCTACCCTATTGGAGAATAAATCAAAATCATCTAAGCGGGCTCCATGCCTGTGCCTTAGCAACCGCTTCTGAATTTACCGCAGGAATGACACTAACGCATTGTATCAGATCCGATGCATATAGGCTCATTATGAAAGACCTGCACATGGAGTATCATTACCAGGGAAAATCGACAGTTACCGTTTCATGCAATTTGCCTAAAGAGAAATTGGAGAAAGAAATATTTACACCACTTTTAACGCAGGATGCTGCATTCATAATGATCCAGTTGGAAACGTATGACCAGGAGAATAATCACATTTGTACAGCTAAGGTAAACTGGCAAATTAAAAAATGGGATAAGGTGAAAGCGAACTAACAAATCATTCTTAAAATAAAAAACTCCGGTATGAATTAAATCTCAAACCGGAGTTTTTTTAACGAAAATCCTTAATAAGCTAACTAAATACTCGTTGCTCTCATCATGTATACTTTTTCCCCGTTGGAAACCCGTATCATGTATATACCCTTTGGATAAGACCGAAGATCAATTGATGACCGGAAGTCCTGTGTTGTATTCACATAATCTCTACTCATTATTTCCCGTCCATTGAGATCGAAAACTTGAACCGAAAGTTTTTCCGACGGAAGATTGTTTAACCAGACAGTAAATAATCCTGCAGAAGGATTAGGAAACAAACCAAGTGTCACAGGCTGTATTAGTCCTGAAATACCCGGGTTTAAATTACTTTCCAGATTAATATTGTCAATATAAAGATTATTGCCGTAATCGTTTATATTCACAAATCTAATCATGATCAAACTATCCGCAAACGATGCGAGAGACAATGAATCTTTTCTCCAATGAGAAGCTTGCGTAGGTTCCCAGTCACTTGAGGTTGAAGGTGCGGAAGCAAGAGTAGCTCCGGCCTTTAAGTAGGAAGTCGGTATATAACTTACTCCACAATTGGTCGACACTTCAATACCAAGACCATCAGAATTTCCGCTATAATTTGCATAAGCTACATCGAAGGTGAGCATAGCGTCAGAAATGCCATTGAGATCAACAAGTAGGCTATTTAAATAATCTCTTGCACCGACATTATCATAGCTAAAATTATCAAACCATGCAGCAGTTGTCAGTGCACCGGAAGCACCAATAATTCCAGCCTTTTCTGACCAGAAATAAATCAAATCTGAGGAGTTGATTGTCCAGGCGACAGGCGGGAAAGTTGAAGATTGAAAATCTTCTAAAATCGGAAGTGATGCTGAATTAAAAACATCAACAAGATGAGCCACAGAATTATTTGTGTTGTTTCCATCGGCTGAATAGGAAATACTGAAGTCAATCTGGTAGGCTCCTACTGTACTAAGATCAACAGGAGATAAAAAAGTATAATTTATACCGGCTCCCTGAATTAAAGTATCCGAATAAGTTTCAGTTACCGGCGTACCTCCATTAATTGCATAAGACAGCTGGAAATTGAAAGCATCATTAATTCCGTCATTACGAATAAATAGAATTAAAGGTAATGCTGCAAGATTCTGACAAGGGAATAACAAACCGGCATCCGGATTCTGCACACTCACCAGATTCAAATCGTCTGCAAAAGAACAGTTCAAAAGACCCGGTAACTTATGTACAGCTATCGCTCGCCGCCCTTTACCTCCATTAACACCAAGTGCCCTTACACTAAACCATGTGTCGGTTGTATCAGACATAGTCACCTGCATTAAATTTCCGCTCACGGTTCCAATTGAGTCCATATACATAGAACCCAACCGGCTTACTTCATATCCTGATGCTCCCGCAACAGGAGTCCAGCTTAACTGAGTGACTCCCGAACAAACAAAATCAATATTTAAATCCGACGGAACATTAATAATTGAAAGACGCGTATTACTTTCATCTGAGAAGAGCCCCCTGCTGATTCGAACTAAAACATGGTCAGAAACTGATGTGGGAACCCACCAATCTAACTGTCTGATATGCCCAGGGAATCCGCTTACAATATTAATCCAGTTTGAACCATTGTCAAGTGAATAATCAATGTCAAACACACCTGAAGTTCCGATAGCGTCCCACCTTAAAACTTCAGTTTCTCCGGGAACAAATCCTTCTCCTCCATTCGGATAGGTCAGGGTAACTTCATCTGTATGATATTCCCAAACGACATAATAATGTTGAGTACCTATAGGAATAAGTCCTCCGCTAATCTCGATTGTATAATTTCCCGCGACGGGATTATCAATTGTCACCTGCTCCATATTATTCAGGTGATCAACACCTCTTATCGCATTTGTTGTCAGATTTGCTATTACAGGAGTCGGATCCAGAATCCAGGGTTCAAAAACCGTAGAAGACGGATCTTCTATTGTCATATCGAGATCATTTACCAAAGCGATTGAAGCTACCGGATCCCCTTCCACATCCAACCAATAAAGCATACACTTCACTTGTCTAATGTTAGCTGGAATTGGAATGGAATGTAGATTTGTTCCAGCCTGAGAAACAGAATCCAGAAGATAACGGTTTTCCTGCAAAGTTGAAAGTGCGCGAAATGCATTTACTCTGCCCCAACCGTAAGTGAAGTCCGGGCCTGGATTTCCGATATCCTCCGCTGAGTTTAACAAACATGATTTAATTAGAGCTGATGGAGCCTCCGTTCCTGAATGCATTTCACGGTACGCCTGAATTAACTGGGCAGTAACACCTGCAATGCCCGGACAGGCGGCACTGGTACCTCCACCTACTTGGTACCTGTTCTCATCCTCAGTAGAATTCTGATTTTTCCCATTTGCACAAATATCAGGCTTAACACGACCATCTTCAGCCGGACCTCTGCTGCTTGTTGCGTCGAGTACACCGTATGCATCAAGATTTCCACAGGCTATAGCATTTTTACCCTGCTTGAATCCTCCTGTTATTGTTCCCCATGCAGCTCCGGTTCCAAATCCACAATCATTCTGCCCTCTGTTTCCAGCTGAATATACAAAATTTAAATAAGGATTCTGGTGAGCGATTTGATCACCAGTACTGGATATTGTATTATAATCATTACATCCCTGACTATAACTTGTTGATGTTATTACCGCTCCATAAGTAGTATAGTAAAACGGAGCATTATAAACGTGATCATAAGGATTTGTACCATCATCGACATCATGAACATACAGGTGTGCGCCTGAAGCCATTCCTTGCATGGTGGGATCCAAATTCCCTCCGCCAGCGGCAATTCCGGCTGTCATATCGCCATGAGATCCACCGGCACCAGTAGTGATCAGCTGGGTGATTCGACCTTGAAAATCTATATGAGGCCCCACTTCCCCATCATCAGCGAGTGAAATACTGACACCTGATCCATCATAATGCAGACCGGTTGCGTACTCATTGTTAATGACGTTGCTCCTATGGAGTGAACGGCCACGTGTATCATCAGGTTCAGAAGGCGCGTCAATTTCTTCAACATATTTAACAAAGGGAATTGCAAGCAGCGTATTTAAATCATTGACAGCGATTCGCACTCTTAGTTGAGAGCCGGCAGGGAATGAACGCAGTACTTCAAAATCATTTCTTAAAAACTCATTAATAACGGAACTTTCGCTCATGTCACTAAAATATTGCACAATCAGATCAACAAATCCTTCACGGGAAATTGCATAATCCGGTATGTTATTTTCCCGAATAGCACGACTGCATTTTTGCAGGGTCTCCATTCTCAACATCGTCCTGATAGCAAATTTATCCAGAGAATTTAAATCCGTTCCTTCCTGAATGGAAACAAAAAAAGCATTGTAAGGAAGGTACTTGAGTAATTCTACTCCGGATTTTTTTAAACCTGCTTTTGACTCTTCAGATGGAAGTACGTTGAATTGAAGAATCCGGTAGTAATGATTGTCAACAATATCATCAGGAGGGACGGGTAAAAAAACCAGTTCTGAAAAATTCTGAATAGTTGAAATGGCCCCGGACTGGAATAATATTTTATCGGCAGAAGGTAATGGCTGAGCTCTCAATATATTGAAAGAACAGTTGGCAAATAGAATTAATGCAAGTGAATAACGCAGAATGTTTCGCATGGGATACAATTATAAGATGTATAAATGTACGTAAAAATCCGTGATAAAGACAAAAACTATGTCAACAAATTCAGGATAAAAAATTTAAGATTTAGATAAAGCAAGGGATTGAACTAAAATATTCATGGTGACCCCTTTAATCAAAGTTGGCAAAACGATAAAATCAGAATAAGATAATTGTCAAGCTCCAACTAAAATATCTGTAAGATGGCAAATTAAATCAAAGATTACATCTGCATTCTTGTTAACTTTGAGAAATTAAATTCGCGCTATGTATCGCAATACCCAAGACTGGATAAAGACTCTCGAAGATGCTGGAGAGCTTGTCAGGATTAAAGAATATGTCAATCCGCACCTGGAGATTACTGAAATCACAGACCGCATTTCAAAAGTTTATGGGCCGGCTTTGTTATTTGAAAATAACGGAACTGCATTTCCTCTGTTGATCAACTCGATGGGAACAGAAAAAAGAATGGCCATGGCCCTGGGCACGAAAAATCTGGACGACATAGCAAAAGATATTGAAGAAATATTCAAAGAACTCACTTCGCCTAAGGACGGATGGATGGAGAAATTAAAGATGCTACCCAAACTCGGTTCCATCGCTTCCTGGTTACCTAAAGTAATCTCCGAAAAAGGGGAATGCCAGGAAGTTATCATGCAGGAACCGGACATCACAAAATTTCCGGTTTTAAAATGCTGGCCTGAAGATGGGGGGCCATTCCTAACACTACCCGTTATTCACACAAAAGATCCCCTGACAGGAATAAGGAATGTAGGCTTATACAGGATGCAGGTCTTCGGACCTAAACTTACTGCAATGCATTGGCATCGGCACAAAGTAAGTGCAAGACACTTTGCGGAGTACAAAAAACTTGGACTTAAAATGCCTGTGGCCGTTTCGTTGGGGGGAGATCCGGCATATACCTACTGCGCTACCGCCCCACTTCCTGATGGAGTTGACGAGTACATACTGGCCGGTTTTCTTCGGAAAAAAAAGGTAGAACTGGTAAAATGTATAACTCAGGATGTTCAGGTACCGGCAGATGCAGACATCATTATTGAAGGCTATCTCGATCCGGAAGAAGAATATATTATGGAAGGGCCTTTTGGTGATCATACAGGATATTATTCATTGGCTGATCTCTATCCGCGCTTTCATATCACTTGCATCACGCACAAAAAGAATGCAGTTTACCCTGCAACTATCGTAGGCATTCCACCACAGGAAGATGCCTGGATCGGTAAAGCAACGGAAAGAATATTTCTTGTGCCTATTAAAATGACTATGGTTCCAGAAATTGTGGATATGGTCATGCCTGTTGAAGGCGTTTTTCATAATCTCGTCATTGTAAAAATAAAAAAGGAATATCCAGGACAGGCCTCCAAAGTAATGCACAGCATGTGGGGAGCCGGACAAATGATGTTTACGAAGATCATGATTGTTGTCGACGAAGATGTAAATATACACGACCAGCGGGAAGTCGCACGGTATATCAGTAAAAATTTCGATCCGAAACATGACACCTATGTTACTCAGGGTCCGGTGGACGTTCTTGATCATAGCTGCAGCGTAATGGCATTTGGAGGCAAAATTGGTATTGATGGAACAAAAAAAACATCTGAAGAACTGGCATCAAGGATTTCTCCGGAAAAAATTTCGGAACTAAAGAGGCTGTCAATCTCAGAAAAAAAAATATTGCAGGAGACCTTTTCAGAGATTCATGAAATCAATGATACTTTATTAGAACAAGGCATCTCACTTGTTTTTATTTCAATAAAAAAGAACCGAAAAAATCATGTCAGGGAACTCGGTGATAAAATATTTAATTTCGAATTCCTTACTGATGTGAAAATAATTATTTTCCTCGAACATACACTTGATGTGCATGACATTGCAGATTCAGTCTGGAGGTTCGCCAATAACGCTGACCCCAAACGAGATCATTTTCTTTATAGCAATCCAAAAGATCCATCTAAATCTCATCTCATATTTGACGGAACGCGCAAGACAAAAGAATTCGACAACTTCGATCGTGACTGGCCAAATATTCTAACCTCAGATGAGAAAACAATTCAACGAATTGACGATGTCTGGGACAAACTTGGATTAGGTCCATTTATTCCTTCCCCTTCATTAAAGTACAGGAAACAACTGTATAAAGGAGGTGCTGTGGTTGAGGAGTAATTGACAGGATCAATGCCCGCTTTGATAAGGATCATCCCAGTCTTCAATGGTAATTTCAAAATTATTCAGTTCAAAATTCCGGTGATCTCTGTTGTAAACATATATATTGAGCGTTAAATTTTTATCAATGTCATTGGTAATAATACGGGAAAGATAGGCACTCTGCCAATTGCCACGCTCAAGATTACATTCATCAAGATCAAGTGAAAAGTATTCCTTTGGAACTCCTGAAGAATCGAAAGAGATTACCACTGTTGCATTAAGGTCCGTCTGAGTAGAACGAAAACCTAAATGGGCTGTAAGTATGCTGAAATTACCATATGGCAATTTATCGAACGAAGTTTGAAATCCCGGGCTGAATTCTTGCAGGGAATCTAACAAATAGGCATTCGATGTGTCCGAGGACAAATCATTTCGATTTCTCCATATTCCGGAATCAAAATCATACCTAATTTGAAGTCTTGGTTCAGAGACAACTGATTTTCCTTTTCGTGCAAATAAATAAGATGCTGAATTAAAATAGACTTCTTTTTTAAGAACAACCGGATAATATTCCCTCAGCATCCTGATTATTTCATAGGGATGCTCCGAATTAGACCAGGCAAAGCAAAAGTAAGGAGCTTTTAAACTTTCGAGAGCACTTTTAAATTTTTGTATCTCTTCCCTTTTTTCAATCTTCCATTGTAACATTTCCGGATGATAATTCAACCTTCGGAAATAATAATTCATATACTCAGGATTAATCACATTCAAAACAACAGGGACACTATCCTTTCCAAGAGTCTCCTGCCAGTACTTAATATCTTCCGCAATTTCCCGAAAGACGCCATAGTGCGCCCGATGAAAAAATCCTTTTGCAAACAGGGTATGTAAAGTTCCGCTAATAAGAAAAACCGGAATAATCAGGTAAAACTTTTTGACCCTGAAAAATAATTGTTCGATAAATTGCCCTATGAGAATCAGCAGAAATGGCAAAGTAAAAAACAAGGTAGAAAACTGAATTACGGGATGCCTAAAGATTGAATACAAATAGGCTGTAAGAAAAGAAAACAAAAATAAAAAAAGTGAGATACTGTGAAACTTCGTCCAGCAATGACGAAGAAGCGTGACTATAACTCCACAACCAAATAGAATCGAGACTGCCGCAGCAAGGATCAAGGAATCATTAAAGACATGCTGAATAAATTCAGGCAAATACCATTTTCCGGGCGGAGCCAACCAGCCTCCAATATCTCCGGTAGCTATTTGAACCTGAAAAATTTCCCACTCAGGTATGAATGCCAATACGATCAAAACGCCAGACACTAAATAAGGACGGATTAATTTTTTTCTCATCAGTATCAATCCGGCTATACCAAGGCTTCCTGCAAAAACAAATGAAAAGTAATGTGTATGCGTACAGGCAATCATGGAAATTGTAAAAACTACCCACCAGAATAATGATGATCCACTGTTTTTTCCATCAACGATTGGGAAAAACAGTTTTGTCCATGAATAAGTTGCAATTAACCCAAACAATAAACCCGGACTATAAGGTCGTGCAAATAAGGAATAGAATATACTAAACTGGAAAACTGAAAAGATGACGGCTGCAAAAAGACCAGTAAAAGGACTAAACCATCGTTTTCCAATTGCAAATACAAGATAAGTGGATACTACTCCAGAAATTAAAAATGGTAAGCGTAACATAAACGGGGCATCGCCCAGCAACCTAATCCAATAAAAGATAAAGGACTGTATCCCTGCAGGATGAAAATCAATCAAAACTCCACTGACAATCATCTCTGAAAAAGTGTCATGACGAGCCCGTGTGAGTGCACTCAGCTCGTCATTTGATAAAGAAAGAGTAAACGCAGCAACTAACCGGAAGATGGCACCAAAGGAAAGAATAAGCAATAGAAATATTTTTTCGTTTCTGTCGCTTATTTGTACACGATTGGAATTCATTGAGAGTTTACTCACAAAGAATGATTATAGCATACGTTGACGGATAGCTTCATATATCATAACCCCGCAAGCAACTGACACATTCAGAGAAGCAACAGACCCAAGAATCGGAATCCTGAGAATCTCATCACAAGTACGGATGATGTCGTCAGAGACACCATCTTCTTCTGAACCCATTACAATCGCCAATGGCCCTGACATATCAGCCTGATAATAATAGTCACTCCCCTTCTCTGTCGCGGCAACAACTTTTATTCCTGACTCCTGTAAATACCTGAGTGTGGTTCGTAAGCTCGGTTCCCGACAAACAGGTAGCTTACTCAAGGCACCTGCAGAGGTACGAATGGCATCAGCAGAAACCTGAGCTGCACCTTTTGAAGGAATAACTATTGCATGAACTCCGGCACATTCCGCTGTCCGTGCGATCGCGCCAAAATTCCGAACATCTGTTATCCTGTCGAGAATGAGAATTAAAGGTGTTTCGCCTTTTTCAAAAATTGTTGGAACCAGTTGTGAAAGCGAGTGATAATGAACCGGAGAAATAAAACACACCACTTCCTGATGATTGTTACGCGTAAATTTATCAAGCCGCTCATTGGGAACTTCCTGCCAGACGATTTCCCTCTCCTTCAGCATTTTTTTCAATGCAGACATGAGTTCTCCTTTAGCGGCTCTTCCCAAATAAATTTTTTCGATTTCCTTTCCGGCCTCCAGTGCTTCCATTACAGGTCTTAATCCGTAAATCATTTGTCCTGCTTCTCTGGACTCGCGTGGGCCTGAGTTTGATTTGTATGTCGGTCTCATTGAATGATCTCAAATAATTAAACTCAATAAATACTATTATAGGCTCTGCCTTGTCTCCAGGTCTCAACTGCCCTGTACCAACTGCTTTCATAAACCGGAGAACGGGATAGAACCAGGTCGTTATCAGAAAATGGATTATTTACCCGGGTGAACATAAAGTTCAAAGCCAATGTACTACTTGGAGTCCCATATATCCAGGTTTCAGTTGACGAACTTCTGTAAACCGTATTAGGCACCCCAAAGATGATATAGATCATTCCTCTGTCAGTCCTCCAGCCCTCGACGAAAGAAGTGAAGAGCATATTTGCCTCCTGTACACGGCTATAATACTTTCGAATAAGCATTCTTGTTTTTTCCGGATTTCCCCCTTTACTTATCCAGAATTCATCAATGGATTTTCTAAAGACAGTGCTCGATTTCATTTCATCGTATTCCCTTCGGGAGGTGATATAACGTACCGATTCCAACATCTGAGTGGGTGTTGTAACCAAAGGGAAAGTCCAGCTATATCGATACAGAGTCAAGCCTTCTCTTTTATTTGTATCGATTTGAAAATGATAGATTCCTTCTTCTGGCAATTTTAAACCATCAGTATCATCCACATTGATTTCAAAAATACTGTCACTTTGATAATTAAAGCTTTGCCTTGAATCAAAACTAAATGGAGGAGCGGCAAGCGGGAAATCACGATTATAATACCGACACCAAACCTTTTTTATTGTGGAATCACGGTAACTTATTCTGACTGCCTCATCTCCACTCAGATGAGTTCTGAAAATAATTTCATCATTCATATTTCGTACAAGAAAAAACTGGCGATCCTGTGAACCCTCATTCTCCATCGGAACAAAAAAGTCTTCACTGTAATTTTTATTCACATCAGACAATAAAACCCGCATTAGAAAAGTACCGGATCCCGAATTCCTAAAATCACACGAAATTGTCTTTGGTACACCCTTATCTGCCATATCAAAATCAAACGAACAATAAAACGTATCCAATGGAAAGCTGGCCTCATAAGAATATGTTTTCAGTACAGTGACTTTCAAACTTGCTTTGTAATGATTGTCCTCTTGTCGAACAAAAAGCAATTCTTCAGGATTAACTTTTATATACAACCTGCTTACGGAATCATTGATATGCAGAATGGCGAATTCCGGATGAAAAAGTAGATCCTGCTTTCGATAAATTGATGCCAGATTTTGTGTACTGATATCACGACTACCTGAACAGGCAGTGAGCAAGGATAAAATCAAAGCGAGGTAAACAAAACCTTTATTCATCAGTGTCCGATATTTTCTTCAGATCTTTCTACCAGCGCAGCTGATATTTCTTTAGTTGTTTTTGCTCCAAGCTTCTTGATATCTTCAATACGTTTTAATATATTTCCTGAGCCCATTGACAATTTATTCATTGCATCAGAATATCCGGACTTAGCCATATCCATTCTTTTTCCAACATCAATGAGATCATCAAGGAAACCTTTAAACTTATCATATAGTGCTCCACTTTGTCTTGCAATTTCAAGTGCATTTTTAGTCTGCTTCTCCTGTTTCCACACGGAAGCGATAGTACGTAATGTTGCCAGCAAAGTAGTAGGACTAACAATCACAATCTTCCGATCCCATGCATAGTTATACAATTCATTATCCCCTTGAACAGCAAGGCCAAATGAAGATTCAATTGGCATAAATAACAAGACAAAATCAGGAGATGTAAAATCAGCACTGGATTGATAGTTTTTCTCACTTAAAAGTTTGATATGACTCCTGACAGAAAGAAGATGCTCCCTTAAAAACTTCTCGCGCTCCTCATCAGATTCGGCATTCACCATTGATTCATAAGCGACAAGAGAAACTTTCGAGTCTATAATGAGATGCTTTTCATCTGGCAGGAAAACAACCAGGTCAGGCTGAATCCTTTTGCCTTCCTCATTGCTTGTGCTTACCTGAACATCATACTCTTGTCCCTTTTGCAGTCCTGATCTTTCAAGAATTTTTTCTAATATAACCTCACCCCAGTTACCCTGTTTTTTAGTGTCACCTTTTAATGCCTTAGCCAGATTATTAGCCTCTTCGCTGATCTGCTTATTCAATTCAACGAGATTTTTTATTTCTCCCTTTAAGGAATTGCGTTCTGCTGCTTCAGCTTTATATGAAGTATCGATTTTTAATTCAAACTCTTTAATTCTCTCCTTCAAGGGATTTAAAATGATATCCAGATTATTCCTGTTTTGTTCAGTAAACTTCTGGCTCTTTTCATCAAGAATTTTATTCGCGAGATTCTCAAATTCCTTTGTAAACTTTTCCTGCAATTGCTCCAACTCCAGCCTGTGTTCATCCAATTTTTTTTGAAGATATTCGTTAGAGGACTTCTGTTGAACCAATGAATTACTCAACTTTAAAAATTCTTCCCGATTCGCTTCCAGCCTGTGCATGGCATCCTGTGTCTGTTTGTTAAATTGATCCACTCTCTCGATAAGAACAGCCTTCTCTGCTTCGTGCTGAGATATCTGGTAAATCAAGTCTCGTTCAGCTCTGTGCGCAGATGTTTTCAGAAAAAGAAAAGCTATTACAGCACCAACTGCCAGTCCGATAATTAAAAAAAGAATTTCTGTCATATTCTGTGTATTTTGCAAAATTACAAATAAATCACGGTTAACTGTATCAGGTTCGAGTAACCCTTAAAGAGGAGTCACAAGATACTGATCCGAATTAAACATACATCATGTTCAAAGCCTTATCTGTTATTTTACTATTTCACGCACTTCTTTGTTCCCAATTTTATGCAAGGGCACAAAATGAATACCTAATGAATCTTCCTGAACCGGCGAAAAAAATCATTCCAAGTCACTATTTTATTCAATCTGTTCTGGACCGCAGAAAAATTCCGGAAAATTACGGGAAAATTCTATCTCCAGCCGGCAAAGCCATGTCTGTCAAATTTAAACACAGGCTTGACACTGTCATTTTGAACTATTCCACCAGAGCAATCAACCTAGACACAACTATGGTTCCGGTGCATATTACACTGGAAAAATTAAACTTTACTGATATTGGAAATGTAACAAAACACACACTGACATTGGCCGTCAAACTATCAATAATAAGAATTATTGAAGGAAAAGAAATGGTACTATATGGTACAAATGGAACACCAAGTTTCAATTCAAGAGGAGTGACATCCGGTTTGGCAGAAAAACTTATGCAACAATCGATCGATGCATTGCTTTTAGGGTTTGAGGAATATGCGAATTCAAATCCAGACCAACAAGCGTTTTGCAAAAATACCCAAATCGAATTTATTTATGACAGTTCATATACCAACTACACTGATTCAGACACCATCAGATGGAAAAAAGACCTTAAGCTAACATGGGATGACTTTCAGGGAAAGGCCGACCCATCGTCGTCGTTTTCCGCTCAGAGCAATTGTATGTTTTCCTACAAATCAAAAGCTGAATATATTTCCGGTGTAATGAAATTGTCACTTTATCTATACCCCTGTTTTACAAAAAGAGCCAGTTGGGTTGTTCCAAAAAATAAACAAGAGTCCCTATTGAATCACGAACAGTTGCATTTTGATATTTGTGAATTGTACATCCGGAAACTTCGAAAACAGATCTCATCATTGACTTTAACCCTTCTTGATCCCGGTGAACAGATAAAAAGAGAGTTTGAACTTGCATGGGCTGACTACCAGAAGGCTCAGTCACTTTACGATATAGAGACGAGACACGGTATCATCGAAATAACGCAAAAGCAGTGGGAGACAGATGTAAAAAATCAACTCGAAGATCTGAATGAATATTCTACTCAATGAAAAGTCAATTTTTAATCTATAGAATTAGATAATTGACGCTGTGCTACCCTGAATTTCTTAGAATTAGCTTTAAAAAATCAGTATTTAAAAAACTATTACCATATACCCTTTTTGTTCTAAGGGAGCCGTTGGTACATTGTTGAATAATGCACTTTCTGCAGCTTGCTTGGCCTTGGTTTTCAGGTATTCATTATCTGTTGTAGAACCGACTCCACCGGGAACTGCTTTGATTACATGACCATACTTATCGATACTGATATTTACGACAACCGTACCTTTATCCTGAGTGAGATTATCAATACGAGGAGCTTTTGAAATTATTCTGTCAGCTACCTTATAGCGAACTAAATAAGAACCTGCAGTAATTTGCTTCTCTCCCACCTCTTTTGGCAAAGTAGAAGATGATTCAGCTCCAGAAATATCATTACCGACCTTTGCCTCCACAAAGTTGATAGAATAGATATCAGATACATTCACCTTCATCGTATTACCCTTGTATAAAAATTCAACCACTCCGGCATGCAAGGATTTAACATTACCATTCATCCTTTCTCCTGATTTCAATATAACCGTATGCTGTGCAAAGCCAGAGAAGCTTATACAGAACCCAAGCAAAAGCGGAAGAATAAATTTTCTCATACCTGTTTTTTTTATAAAAGTACTTAGTGAATATTAGAATCAGCATGAAGTTTTAAATAATTTTCAACATTTAATACCATCCATCCTAAATGACCAAAGAGCAGTTACATTCTATTCGGAATAGAATATTTACACATTCTCAGCAGGGTGGCTTACGAAACTCAAAGCAATTACATGAAAACAGAAAGTAACATTTAATAAATATTACCTTTGCCCGGATTTCCGGAGCGAAATCATCCTATGAAACTACTTTTATCCTACGTTAAGAATTATAAGGCGACGGTCGCCCTTGCTTTAGTACTTGCAGCAGTAAATCAGTGCTTTTCGCTCATGGATCCATTAATTGCAGGAATCATGATGGATCGATTTGGGGTTCATATCAGTGATTATCAAAACGACACTACTCGTAATTTTATTGGCGATATCACACTCTTATTATTGGCATCAATGGGAGTATCAATGGTATCCCGTATTGCAAAAAATTTTCAGGATTACTTTACCAGCGTAATCGTTCAACGAACGGGAGCACAAATGTATACGGATGGCATCGGCCATTCACTTGAATTGCCGTATCAGGTTTTCGAAGATCAGAGAAGTGGGGAAACGTTAGGTAAACTTCAGAAAGTTCGAATTGATTCCGAAAAATTCATACAGGCATTTATCAGTGTTGTATTTCAAACATTGGTAGGAATAATTTTTGTCCTCTGGTACGCTTTCTCCATCAACTGGATGATAGCACCCGTATTCCTGCTGACAGTACCTATCCTTGCTTTGGTGAGCAGCCTTTTAAGTCGAAATATCAAAAAAATCTCGAAGGTCATCCTGCAGGAAACTACATCCCTTGCAGGAGCCACTACAGAATCGTTACGAAATATAGAATTAGTAAAGAGTCTTGGGCTGGCAAAACAGGAAATCAATCGTTTAAACTCCACAACGGGTAAAATTTTAAAACTTGAACTTAAGAAAGTTCGTTTTATCAGAAGTCTAAGTTTTATTCAAGGTACTACAGTTAACTTTTTACGAACACTATTTCTTTTTGTCCTTTATTTTCTTGTTTTCAGGGACGAGATTTCTCCGGGTAAATTGATGACATTAATGATTTACAGTTTATTCATTTTTGGTCCGCTTCAGGAAATGGGAAATGTTATTGCAATTTATCGTGAAGCGCAAGCTTCTTTGTCAAAATTTCAGGAGATTCTGGATATTCAGGTGGAAGAAACTCCTGTACAACCTGTGGCTACAGGAAACATTCAGGAGTTGGAATTTGAAAATGTAACATTCAAACATCCCAGCTCCTCTCAAAATGCAGTTGAGGACATTACATTTAAAGCCCGGATAGGTGATACTTTCGCCTTTGTCGGACCTTCAGGGGCAGGTAAAACCACGCTTGTAAAATTACTTGTTGGATTATACAAACCAGATCAGGGTATGATTTATTATAATGGTTTTTCATCACTGGATATTGACAAGGATGAACTCCGGAAGCAGATAGGGTTTGTGACACAGGATACCCAACTCTTCAGTGGAACCATTAGAGAGAACCTCCTCTTTGTAAATCCAACCGCTACCGATGAGGAATGTCTCAGAGTATTACAAAAAGCTGCCTGTCAAAGTCTGCTTATGCGAGCAGATAAGGGACTTGATTCAGTCATTGGAGAAGGTGGCGTAAAAGTTTCAGGTGGGGAAAAGCAACGACTTTCAATAGCCAGAGCACTGTTACGCAATCCAAACCTCATAGTGTTTGATGAGGCTACTTCGGCTCTTGACTCTATTACAGAGGAAGAAATCACAGGGACAATCCGACAGCTTTCTTCACAGAAGAAGCACATCACATTCATGATTGCACATCGCCTTAGTACAATTATGCATGCGGATAAAATAATTGTCCTTGAGAAAGGAAAGATTGTTGAATCAGGTACCCATCAAACTCTGCTTGATTCTAAAGGATTGTATTTTGCGATGTGGAGACAACAAATCGGTGAACGCAAACGAGTGCTTCTTGTCGATACCAATGAAAGGGTTGTGGCTTCATAAGTAACTTACAAAATCTATGCTCAATAAACTGCGAAGAATACTCAAACATCGACTGGGGCTCCCATTACCCGGCAAGGAAGCACAGTTCCGGATGGCTCATATTGAACGCCAGCTGAACCTTAGTCGAAATAAACCCCCTACAGATGCCAGGAAAAGCAGTGTAATGATTTTATTGTATGAAGAAGGTGTCAAAATTAAAATACCGCTCATTCTTCGACCTGCTGATTCTGGCATTCATAGTGGACAGGTGTCGTTTCCGGGAGGGAAATCTGAACCGGGTGACGCGGATCTTGCTTCTACCGCCCTTCGAGAAACTGAGGAAGAGATAGGAATTTCAAACTCCTCCATTGAAATTTTAGGAACACTTACAGAACTTTATATCCCGCCCAGTAATTTTTTAGTACACCCTTATGTAGGAGTACTTAACACACCGGCAATTTTTATACCTGAAAAAAAAGAAGTCGTAAAGATCATTCCCCTTGATCTTGATTTTTTGATGGATGAAACAAAAGTGAAGGAGAAAGAAATACGATTAAGTTCAGGGCAGTCAATCCGAACACCTTATTTCACCATTGAAGGAGAAATAGTCTGGGGTGCAACAGCAATGATATTGAGCGAACTTAAGTCACTGCTTTATGAAATAGGCTGGTAATATAAAAAAAAACAGAGAAGAAATAATCATTCTCTGTCATGGCAATAAGATTCCATTAAAGATTAAGCATGAGCTGTTTGACCTTTCTGGTTCCTCCAT
>CAYHFJ010000035.1:18218-24512 GCA_964355885.1 uncultured Flavobacteriales bacterium | reverse complement strand
TTAAAAACCAAATTAATTACGAATGATGCAGGAGAACCAGTTAAAATATTTGGCAGTGCACAGGATATTACAGCACAAAAGAATGCGGAAAAACACAAGTCTGAATTAATGGCGCAATTAAAGACCAGCTTGAAAGCGGTATCCAACTACAAGCTGGCCATGGATGAATCGCTTATCGTAGCGGTAACGGATCAGAAAGGAATTATTAAATATGTGAATGATAATTTTTGTAGAATTTCAAAATACAGCAGGGAAGAATTCATTGGAAAGGATCATCGAATTGTTAATTCCGGTTATCACAGCAAAGAGTTTATTCATGACTTATGGAATACTGTCGCAAATGGAGGGGTCTGGAGAGCTGAAGTAAAAAACAAGGCGAAAGATGGAAGTGCTATTTGGCTAGATACGACTATTGTTCCTTTTCTGGATGAGCAGGGGAAACCTTATGAATACCTTGCCTTAAGGATAGATATAACCGAGAAGAAGCTTGTTGAGCTGGAATTAAAAAAGACTCACCAACGAATGAAAAATTTGTTTGACAATATTGAAGAGGTATTCTTTTCTATAGACTCATTGGAATCCAGAATTATCCAAATGTCGCCTGCCTGTGAAAAAATATTTGGATACCCGGCCACCGACTTTTTCTTTGATCATAAGCTTATATATAAAATAGTTAGCGAGGAGGATCAAAACGAAGTTCGGGCGAACATTAATCTTTTGCAAACCGGTAAAAGTTTTGACATGGAATACAGGGTGGTTCATAAAGGAGGAACTGTACGATGGGTGCAAACGAAAATTAAACCTGCGTTCAATGACGATGGGGTTCTCATACGGCTTGATGGAGTAACATCTGAAATTACACAAAGAAAAAATTCTGAAATTGAAGTTCAACATAAGAACACAGTTCTCACAAAAACAAATATGGAACTGGATCAATTCGTATATAGTGTATCTCATGACTTAAGAGCCCCACTTTCTTCCATGTTGGGAGTAGTTCAGATCGCTGAAGAGGAAAGCACCGATGAATTTCAACTGGAACATCTGCAAATGCTCAGAGGAAGTATTAGTAAGCTGGACGGATTTATTCAGGATATAATGGATTATTCACGCAATAACAGAACGACTCTGAAAAAGGATGAAATTAATTTTGCTGAGATGATTCAGGAAATTACAAAAAATCTTAAATATATGAATGGAAGTCAGAGTAAGGTAAAATTTGAAGTGGATATCACCAATTCCGTTCCTTTCCATTCGGACAAAGAACGTCTGAGCGTAATTTTAAATAATCTTGTTTCAAATGCAATAAGGTATCACAACCCCAACATAGCTGATCCGATGGTTAGTGTCAAGATAGACACATCTGATACCGAAACAAATATAATAGTCTGGGATAATGGAATAGGAATTAATAAAGAGCAACACGAAAAGATATTTGATATGTTTTACCGTATATCGGAAAATTCAGTCGGTTCCGGTCTGGGCCTTTACATTGTAAAGGAAACGGTACAAAAACTTAATGGAAAAATAGAACTCCAATCAGAAGTCGGGAAGGGATCTGTTTTTAGCATTCATCTTCCCGTCACCACTTAAAATAATAAATTCGTATCATGTCAACACTAACCACTAAGTACAAAAAAGTTCTTGTCATCGATGACAGTGAAGTAGACCGGTATATTGCTTCACGAAATCTCAAGAAATATGAATTTGCGGAAGAGATCGTCACAAAAGAATCCGCGAACGCAGGTCTCGAGTATTTAACGTCACTGGCCGAGACACCGGAACAATTACCTCAGCTGATTTTTCTTGATATCCGTATGCCAGAAGTAGACGGGTTCGGGTTTCTGGAGGCATATTCCAAATTGGCTGAAAGTATAAAAGCCAATTGTATTATTATGATGCTTTCAACCTCCCTGAATCCCGGAGACCATGAACGCGCAGTAAGTAATCAATATGTAAATCGTTTTATGAATAAACCACTGGATAAAGCAAAGCTGGAATCATTGCAAAATTTATAGGGTATATCTAATAATATCTTACAGGTACGCTGAGGAATTGCCACTCGCATATTATTTTTTTAATTGCCACGAATGCACGAATAAAAGTTTATTCTTCAAATTAATTGTTTCGATTAAGTAGGGTGGCTCCAGTTGGCTATTAGTATCGTTCTCCAAAGCTTTACAGGCTTCTGGAGACAAAGACTTCATGAGAGGGTATTGGGAGTTTTATGTAAGTTAAACAGGTTTGTTCTTGTTTCTTAATGTGATTAGAGAATAGGTGACGCGGAAATAAATTTAAAAAATTAACCACAAAGATTCACAAAGGAGGGCACAAAGGACACGGAGGAGTCGTTGCGGTTATTTACGGGAGGTGCATAGAACATGAATGACACAGATTACCACAGGTAAAATAGTAATTAATTTAATCCGCGTAAATCTGCACAACCTGTGTCATCAGGGCGCTATTCTAACAAACTTAAACCTCAAATTGTATTCCTTGCGCCAATGGCAATTCTGTACTGAAGTTTATTGTATTCGTTTGCCTACGCATATATACTTTCCAGGCGTCACTGCCACTTTCACGACCGCCGCCGGTTTCTTTTTCTCCTCCGAAGGCACCACCAATTTCCGCGCCGCTAGTTCCTATATTCACGTTTGCAATTCCGCAATCGCTTCCTTCATGGCTTAGGAATCTTTCTGTTTCCAGCATATTTGTTGAAAAGATTGCGGAGGATAATCCCTGCGGAACTCCATTGTGTAGTTCAATGGCTTCTTCCATGGTATTGTATTTCATCATGTACAGTAACGGAGCAAAGGTTTCATGACAAACGATGTCAATGTTCTTTGTCACTTCAGCGATACATGGTTTTACATAGCATCCGCTTTCGTATCCTTCTCCACTCATCACTTCTCCGCCAAAAATAATTTTACCATTTTCTTTCTTTACTTTTTCAATGGCATTTAAAAAATCCGTCACCGCTCCCTTGTCAATCAAAGGTCCGACTAATGTTTTTTCATTCAAAGGATGTCCGATTCGAATGTGTTGGTATGCATTCAATAATTTTGTCTTGAATTTTTCATAGACAGTTTCATGAATAATCAAACGACGGGTTGAAGTACATCGTTGCCCGGCTGTCCCCACTGAACCAAAGACAACGGCACGTAAAGCCATTTCAAGATCCGCATGTTCGGTGATGATGATGGCATTGTTTCCACCCAATTCAAGCAGACTTCTTCCGAGACGCTCGCCTACAATAGCGCCTACCCGCTTTCCTACACGGGTTGAACCGGTAGCGGAGATGAGAGGAACTCTTTTATCGGCAAGGAAGTTATCTCCAATGTATTTGGATCCTCCGGCAACAAGATTTACAACGCCTTCCGGAACTTCATTTTTCTTTAATACATCCGCGATTATATTATGAACCGCGATTGAACAAAGCATCACCTTCGAACTCGGTTTCCATACTACTGTGTCTCCGCATACCATTGCAAGCATCGCGTTCCATGCCCATACCGCGACAGGAAAATTAAACGCGGATATCACACCTATAATTCCCAGAGGATGGTACTGATCGTACATGCGGTGTTTGAAGCGCTCACTGTGCATGGTGAAACCATGAAGCTGCCGGGAAAGTCCTACCGCGAAATCGCAGATGTCTATCATCTCCTGCACTTCTCCCAATCCTTCCTGATAAATTTTTCCCATCTCATAGGCTACCAATTTTCCAAGGGGCTCTTTATAATGACGCAACTGATCTCCAATTTGTCGCACCACCTCTCCTCTTTTCGGAGCAGGGATCATGCGCCATGTTTTAAAAGCTTCTTCGGCTTTGCGGATAATATTTTCGTAATCTTCCGCGGTAGCTTGTTTTATTTTTCCGATTAATGCTCCGTCAGCCGGAGAATAGGATTCAATGAGCTCACCTTTGGTGTCTGTCCATTTGGTTCCTGTGCAGGCTCCGGGATTTACATCTTTTATTCCAAGGGTTTTCAATACTTCGGCAATGCCGTAATCTTTCGCCTGTAGGATATCGCTTTTCATAGGTATAAATTTATCGGCGCAAAGGTACGAAAAATGAAGGGATTTTATACTTTGCAGACGCTCAGGAAGCACAGGATAATGGCGAAAAGTGTGAAGGGAAACACAAAAATTCAGAAGTACAGGAAGGAGCATTTTTTCCTGTCCTTTCTCTATGTGGCAGGGATTTCGCT
Source organism: uncultured Flavobacteriales bacterium (assembly GCA_964355885.1). GTDB lineage: Bacteria > Bacteroidota > Bacteroidia > AKYH767-A > 2013-40CM-41-45 > QQVM01. The sequence continues at coordinate 20,304 of CAYHFJ010000035.1, read as the reverse complement.
GGTTCTGCCTTTTACCTTATGGTATGTTAACAACCCGGATGCCTTTCAATATATTTCCATAGCGGAGAAAATTGCCGCAGGTCATTTTTCTCTTGCTTTGAACGGGTATTGGAGTCCTCTGATCTCATGGCTTATCGTGGTACCGGTTTTCTTCGGAATAGACGGGATCATCGCTTTTAAAGCATTACAAATTCTCATCGGTTTATTCGCGCTAACAGCCTGGTTCAGATTATGTCTTGTTGCCGGTATCACAGGATGGTAGGTTGGCACTGGGTGCTTGCATTGTTCCTTTTATAATTAATTATGCCCTGCTGAATCTCACCGCGGATCTCCTGTTTCTCACGCTCGTACTATATTTTCTGACCTTTGCCATCGGTACAGATTGGATACATCGCAGAAAAGCGGCGGCAATTCTGGGTTTTCGTGGTGCCTTGCTTTACCTGACAAAAGCTGTTGGCTTTCCCTTATTTCTGGTCTTGCTTTGTTTCTCAGTCTTGTTCTCGGCATTTTCAGACAACATGAAGCAGGCGGCAAAAGCTGCAATGACATCTCTTGTTGTTTTTTTATTGATAAGTAGTTGCTGGATCATTCCTCTCAGTATGAAGTACGGAAGAATCACACTTTCTGAAGCGGCCAGCTTTAACTCTACGAAGGAAGTTGCGCCCCTGCCCGGACAAACCATGCTTCTTCCTGTGCTGAACGGGCCGCTGCTGAGTCCTGCTGATCCTTATGCACTCAGTGCCTGGGAATCTCCGGGTGATGCAGTGCGGTTAACTCCCATGCATCTTTTCTCTTCGGCCAAAGACTTCTCACATTACCTAAAAGTGGTCAAAAGAAATATGCTGAGCATCTGGTATTTCGATTTTAGAAATCAGGTTGGGATTCTGTTTCTGTTGATTTTACTTTTTTACTTAGTAGCAAGCCGATGGAAAACTCAAAAACGGAATACTGCTGCCTTGTATTTGTTATGTGTTACTCTCATTTTGTATACCGGATACAGCCTGATACTTGTCCACACCCGATACATCTGGATATGCACCTGGTTTATGCTCTTAATATCAGCATGGATGTTGAAGGATATGGCAAAACATGTTGTTTGGAAAAATCGTCTGTCAAAAGTGATTTTTCTTGTGCTATTTGTGCTGGCTGTTAAAAGACCGGTGAAAGAAATTCTCTTCACCACAGATGCTGATTTTCCGCTGTTGTGGATAGGAAAAGGAATTACGCATCCATTTGAAACGATGGAAATATCTTATCGTCCTGAAATGTTTTTAGAGAATGCGGTAACAAAGCTCCGGAAAATTCCGATGATGAAAGAAAAAATCGCTTCTCTTCAGACAAGGGATGGAGTGCGGCATGCATATTCCACTTCTTTATTTATTACATACAAACTCGCTTCACAGTATTATGGCCCCTTGGATAGTACCCTTTCTCCGGAACAAATGAAGGAGCAGCTTCTAAAATCAGGTATATCCATAATGTTAGTTTTTAATCAAGATGTATGGGTAGCAAAGGATGAGGAGTGGGTGAGGGAAGTGTATACGGATTCTGATTTAGGTTTGACTGTATTCCGTTTATTCTGATGCCCTTAAGTTATACCAAATCCTGGCAGGTTTCGGGAATTTAAAATAGTGCAACCTGCAGGAGATCTGCCTATACAGCCCGGGCTATTCGACAAAGGGAAATTAGGCCGGTATTATCCCAAACTATGTGGGATCAATCGAATTTGCATGAGCTTGTTTTTAATAGCCACGTCCCTTTAGGGCGTGGGGAAATTGGAATGCAGTGTCCGGGCTTTAGCCCAATCCGATTGCTTGTTAGATGCAATTCACCGGAGGGATACAATACATCTTGCAGCGATTTTGTGAAGTGTAATATCCCCTTCGTGAACTCTGTGTGTCCCTTCGTGAACTTTGTGGTTTAAAAATTTTAACCACAAAGAGCACAAAGAAAGGCACAAAGGACACAGAGAGGGTGTCGAATTTTTTTGTATTCATCATTATACAACTTGCAGCGATTTTGTGAAGGGACAATATCCCCTTCGTGAACTCTGTGTGTCCCTTCGTGAACTTTGTGGTTTAAAAAT
>CAYHFJ010000035.1:0-18118 GCA_964355885.1 uncultured Flavobacteriales bacterium | reverse complement strand
GTGAACTCTGTGTGTCCCTTCGTGAACTTTGTGGTTTAAAAATTTTAACCACAAATTTGTGAAAAGAATTGTGCCATTCTTTTATAACCCTAAAAGCCTCCGGATATCGGTAAAATATTAAATCCTTCGTTGCCCTGAAAACCAGGGAATGGGATGCTTTTGCTGGAGCTATTTAGCATCTCATGGAAAACTTTGGTTTCAACGAATTGGAATATCCGGAATTCTTTTAAGTACCTTTCATTTTTCATTAAAATATATTTTCAATCGAGTGAGCGGCATTTCTATCTGGTGAACATCGGTCAGGGATTTATATTTAATTGAACAGAAGTCCAAAAACTTCTATCTTCGTAAGAGCAAATTGTATTACGCGACATTGTTCGCTCTACAATCATTTCTCAATTGCAAAGAACAAACCCAAGCACGCAACCTATCTGCGCACTAATATTTATTTTATGCCAAAGAATAAGGAAGCCTATACACGCTACCGCCTCATTGATGAAGCCTTAAAAAACAAGCAGAAGCCCTATCCCTCTCTATCAGAGTTAGCGGACAAGTGTGAAAACCTGATAGGAAAAAGGGTTTCTGAGTCTACCATCCAAAAAGACATATATGCCATGCGCTATGATGAGGGACTTAATTTTCACGCACCTATTGATTATCACAAAAAGCGAACAGGCTATTATTACACTGATTCGGAATATTCAATCAGTAAACTGCCATTAAAGCAGGAAGATTTGTATGCTCTTGAATTTGCCGCCGGACTTCTTCGGCAATTCAAAGATTTTCCGATACTCGAACAATTTGACAATACGATCGGACGTCTGCTACAGGCAGTACAGATCAGCCGTTCCCTTTTTGGCAGTGAAATTACAGACATCATTCAGGTGGAACGCCCATCTCACTCCGAAGGAACCGATCACCTTGAAAAAATACTCAAAGCCATTACTGATCATGTTGAAATTCATTTTAACTACTATAATTTTGCAAAAGCTAAAACCAGTCAACATATATTGCATCCCTATCTGGTAAGAGAATACCGGAACCGATGGTATATGACAGGATACTCAGCAATTCATGATAAGATCCTTACTTTTGGACTGGATCGTATCCGTCAATTGCATAGCACAAGAACTTATTTTGAAAAACGAAACGATTTTGATGCCCGCAAATTCTTTTTTCATTCCTTCGGAATTACCGTTAACGATCTGGTGCCTGTAAAGGTGGAGTTGTCCTTCAGTCCGCTGGAAGGACTTTATATTAAAGCCCAGCCCATTCATCATACACAAAAAACATTAAAAGATAATTCTAAAGAATTTCGAATCAGCATTAACGTAATTCCTTCGCATGAACTAAACATGCAGATTTTAAGCTATGGTGAAAACGTAAAAGTTATCAAGCCCCTTCAACTCAAAAAAGAAATACAGGAAACGATGAAAAAGGCATTAAAAAAGTATTCAAAATAGATTGTGCCGGATATTTTTGTTGTGGAAATTTTCCCGTCTTGAACTTTCTGTTGCCATAATTCAGCCTAGCGAGCAGCTCTTTCAGTACGCAGATTGATTGCGTCCTTCTAAATTAACTTTGTCAGTATTCTAAATTTATCCGATGCGCCACATCCTCTCTAAGTCTACCTTTTTATATGGTACACAGTGTCTTAAACGTTTGTACTTCCATAAATTCAGACGTGATTTGTATGGAGAAATATCTTCCGGCCAGCAAGCTGTATTTGACAGAGGTACCTCTGTTGGTCAGTTGGCAAGGAACCTTTTCCCGGGCGGTATAGATGCTTCTCCTGATACTCCTTTTGAATATGCAAAATCTGTTCAGTACACAAAGGAACTTATTGAGAAAGGAGTAAAAATTATCTATGAAGCAGCCTTTCAATATCAGGGAGTTTTGGCTGCAATTGATATTCTGGTGAAAAAAAACGGTAAATGGAAAGCCTATGAAGTAAAAAGTTCTACTTCGGTAAAAGACGTAAATGTACTTGACGCCGCACTTCAATACCATATTATCACAGCATCGGGTATTGAACTCTCGGATATTTTTATTGTTCACCTTAACAATGAGTATATCCGCAAAAAGGATATTGTCCTCGAAGAATTATTTGCCATCGAATCAGTAAAATCCGAAGCAGTCGAAAATTTAAGTTTTGTAAAAAAGAAAATTACTGAACTAAAAGCCGTAATCGAATTAAAACAAGAGCCAACTATTGACATTGGCTCACATTGCTTCGAGCCTTATTCCTGCGACTTCATGAATCACTGCTGGAAACATGTGCCGGAACCTTCGGTTTTCTCAATCTCAGGTCTGCGCAGTATTAGAAAATTTGAATTGTATGAAATGGGGATCCTCCGCTTCGAAGATCTGCCTGAAGATATTATGCTTTCGGAATATCAGCATTTGCAAATCGAAAGTCACCTTGATAGAAAAAACAGAATTGATACTTCTGCCGTTAAAAATTTTCTGAAAGAATTTACCTATCCCTTATACTTTATGGATTTTGAAACCTTCCAGGCTGCGGTTCCATTGTATTCTAAAAGCAGATCCTATCAGCAAATTCCATTTCAATATTCACTGCACTACAAAAAAAGCAAAAACGCATCATTGAAACATTCTGAATTTCTGGCGCAACCTAATGAGGATCCCCGTATTTCTTTCATTGAAAAGTTGCTGGAAGAAACCGCTGCTCCCGGAAGTATACTTACTTATAATGCCGGTTTTGAAAAATCAATTCTGAATGATATTGCCAGGGATTTCCCGAAATATAAAGCTGAAATAGCTGACCGTTGTAATCGCATCGTCGACCTGATGATTCCTTTCAGAAAGGGCTGGTTCTATAAACCTGAGATGAATGGTTCTTATTCCATTAAACAGGTGCTTCCTGCTTTGGTTCCTGAGATGAACTATGATGAACTGGAAATCGGTGACGGCGCATCTGCCAGTCTTGCCTATGAACAAATGATTTATGACCCTGATACAGCTTCGAGCTCAGTCCGCCAGCAGTTATTGGAATATTGCAAACTCGATACGCTTGCTATGGTGAAACTATTAGAGGTATTGGAAAAGGTGTAAGGTGTTCCGGAAATTAAAACAACAGTCCATAGCAAATTGTCAGGCCAATTGTCTAATCCTGTTTGATTACCAACATCGATCGCACTGAGTACTCCGTTCTTATTTCTACAAGGTAAAGACCCATAGCAAGATTTGCTCCTGCCCGGATAATTCCGCTTATGTTTTCAACCGATTCAAGTAGTCGTCCTGTTTGATCGTAAATGAACAGACTTATTATTTCTTCAGATTCCAGTTGGAAAGTATGACTGAATGGATTTGGATACAATACAATCTTGTCATCTTTCGCGTTTAGAGAATTAATATCGGTACAAATGTCGAGGGTAACCAGAATTGTATCTTTTCCAATGCAACCAAAACTACTTGACACACTAACTCTGAAAGTAAATACTCCAGTACCTCTGCCGGTTGTATCCACAGTAATCGTTTGAGTATTTTGTCCGGTATTCCAAAAATAACTGGCAAATCCAGCGCCTGCATTCAGTACGACACCCTCGTCCATGCAAATAGTAGTGTCGCTTCCGAGGTGTACGATTGGCACAGGTCGAACTATTATATTCTGTGTGTCTCTCCCTGCACAAGAGTTTGAATCAATGTGTGTATAAATAATTGCATGAGTACCTGCTCCGGCTATTCCTGTAAAAAAGGTAGTCCCACTAACTGCTGTTCCAGTGTAAGTCCCTCCCGCAGGCAATCCGGAATTCAGCGAAACAGGACCTGTGTTTGCACACACGTCAGGGAAAGCGCCAAGTGTAACTTCCGGGGCGGGATTTACCTGAATAGTTGACGTGGCTGAATTCACACAACCATTGGCATTGGTATATGTATAGGTTATTGTATGGTTCCCGGTGTCAGCGACAGCAGGTGAAAACATATTGGAACTCACTCCGGTTCCGGTATAAACACCACCCAAAGGATTTCCTCCGCTAAGGGTAAAGGGTGCCGCGGTGCGACAAACTTCACCGAGTGCATTGAAAGTTACTGATGGTAATCCTCCCACCTGTATTGTTGCTGTTGTAGAATCAGAGCAGCCCTGAGCATTGGTATAACGGTATGAAATGGTATGTGTTCCGACACCTGCAACAGCAGGATCAAAAGTTCCCGAGCTGACTCCTGTACCGGAGTATACCCCTCCTGCAGGAGTGCCACCGGAAAGTGAAAATGCGGAAGCATTGATACAGACAACAGAAAATGCTGACAGACTCACTGTTGGCGCGGCATTAACGGTTATCGATGATGTTGATGAATTTGTACAACCATGTGAATCTGTGTATTCATAAGTGATTGTATGTGCACCGACTCCCGCGGTAACCGGATCAAAAACTCCTCCACTGATTCCCGTTCCGCTATAAATTCCTCCGCTCGGACTCCCTCCGCTAAGCGTAACATCTCCCGCATTAATACACCTGCTTGGAAAAGAAGAGAGGGTGACGTTTGGCAAACTATAAACTGTGATTGTTCTTGTTGCCGAGGCTTCACATGCCTGCGCGTTAGTATAAGTATATGTAATAGTATGAAATCCAGTTCCGGCAGCAGAGGCATCAAATTGTCCGGCACTTACACCCGGTCCGCTATAAACACCACCTGAAGGAGAACCTCCGGTAAGCGTTCGTGGATCATCATCAATACAAGAGCTGGGTTGCGATGCCAATGATACGGTTGGTCTTGGATTTACCGTGAGGGTGATTCGTTCGTAAGCCTGACATCCCGAACCGTCGGTTCCTAGTACAGAATATTTGGTAGTGGCGGATGGGGAAGCAACAACAGAAGCTCCGAAAGTACTTGAAAGTCCGCTTGCCGGCGACCAAAAATAGGTATTGGCCCCTGAGGCATCCAGAGTCACTGATGAGCCTGAACATAAAACAGTATCAGAAGCTACAATTTGAATGGCTACACCAAATGGAATGGTGTCCGCTTCCGGGTAAACAGATGTTAAATAATCGGCAGATCCTCCTGTACCATTGTATTCGAATACGGCAAAGTAATAGGTTTTATTCGCATTCAATGCCGTTACTGTGACAGCATTTCCCATGGCACTAAAAACTACATAGTTATTATTGCCAAGATTTGTTCCCGAACCAAATATGTTTCCGGCAACATAGCCATTACCATCGACAGGAAAACTGCTTACAGGAACATCAACAGAACCGACCACAAGCCTCCGGGTTCCATCACCCTGAGTCCAACTCAGATCAACCTCATTGCAGCTGCTCACAGACAAAGTCAGGAGAGTTGCGGGAGTTGTAGGTTCGGCCGCTAAACAGTATTCAATATTGCTGAATGCTGTCAGGATAAACAAAACTAAAATTGATAGCTGAGTATGCTTCGTACGAACACTGGTAGTTTTCATGAAAGATGGATGGTTGAACCGGGTAATTTAACTTACTTCTTACTTTATTTCGAGAGGAAAGTTCCGTTTTAGATTCCCGGAATTTCCGGGTACAAAATTAACATGTTTGATGGATCTTTGAGCACTTGATTTCAGAAGCAATCCCGAAATATTTTCCCTTCAATTTTCTATACGGGATCTGATTCATAAGGAAATATACACAAATTTTTTGTAGCAATCAAGGCCAGAGAATGAACTATAGGTAAATGGGTAAACCCCTGAGAAGTTATTTCCTGACAGAATATACTTCTGTGGTGAAGATTGGGGTATTTAGGCCGCTAAAGTCAGCAACTCTACAATATTCAAGGGTTTCTTTAGGTAGTTTAAGACATAGGGATTTCTTATCGCCCTGTAATAATCGATCAGATCTGTAGATGAGGTAAGCATGATAATGCTTGTTCTTTGCCTGATAGCAGGGTTTAGTTTGTCAAAGAGTTTTAAAAAACCGAAGCCGTCAATCCCGGGCATCTTGATATCAAGAAAAATAAGGTCAGGGTTACGTCCATACATCATGAATTCCTGCTCCAGATGATCTATCCCTGCTTTAGCGGAAATACTGGTTGACACACTCGAAGCAAAATTATTCTTCAAAATAATGGACCGATTGATCAGATTGTCAGACTCACTGTCATCGATTAATAAGACACTGCGAAAAAGAGCGGGGTTTTTAATGAACATTTGTTGGTCAGATTTAAAATTTTAATAAAAAAGATATGCGAAATTAAGCGTGCAGGTAAAGAATCTGCTGTCATTCATTACACTTTTATTAACAAAAGATGTCTGATATAATATTACTCCTCTAATTTACTAACGATCAGACTCTGAAAAAATTATCGAAACGCGAATTCAGTCTTTGTTTTTTAATAATCTTTGGACTAACGGCATAGAAACGCTTTCGTTAAAACAGCATTTCTATGTTAAAAATTAATTAACCTCGTTTTAATTCACCCCTATTGTCAGGTTCCTGGAGGAACTTGAAATAGAAACATGCTGAACTTATACTTGTTCAACCAGCTCAATCTTCTGAATCTCATCACCCTGGTGGATCTGATCAATAATGTCCAGCCCTTCTACAACTTTCCCAAAGCAGGTATGTTTTCTGTCCAGATGCGCTGTATTATTACGGCTGTGGCAGATGAAAAACTGTGATCCTCCTGTGTCTTTTCCAGCATGCGCCATTGACAATACCCCACGATCATGGTGCTGATTTCCACCGTCAAGTTCGCATTTAATTTTGTAACCCGGTCCGCCGATACCTGTCCCTTGAGGACATCCGCCCTGAATCACGAAATCAGGGATTACACGGTGAAATGTCAGGCCATTATAAAATCCCTTTTCAATAAGGTCACAAAAATTTTTGACGGTTCCGGGAGCATCTTTTTCAAAGAGTTCCACTTTCATTATTCCTTTACTAGTATGAATATTTGCTGTTTTCATTAGATTTTTCTTAGTATGCGAAGATACGCAATATTGAAACACTTTCGATTAAGGAAGCAGCTTTACTTTGTATTTTTCCGCCATCTTCTCCATCTGTTCAGTTGATACTCCGTGCAAATTCTTACTACCATGTCTGTTTTCTACGGTTATGACAAATAGTTTGTATCCGAATTCACTTGCTAGTAAAAAATAAGACTCCATTTCCCAATCAAGGGTAAAGGTATTATCGATAAAAATTTTTTCACTCCCGGCTTCCATACTTTTTTTTGTATTCTCTTCACAGGCAGCATAAGCCAGATGATTCGTTTTATGATCGAATAAATACTCCCCGCTTTCTTTATCGGTAAAATAGTCATCAATGGAGAAGACAGGATACTTCCCGTTCTCAGAAAGAAGTCTTGCCAGACTGCTCTTCCCGGAACCCGGCAAGCCCCGGATTAAAATTATTGACCGCTCATCCATTTATAAGGAAAATTAAACCGCAATTTGATAAATAAAATTTCAAATCAGAAAAATGTAAAAAACAAACCGTAATATTTCCTGATATCAACACAGGTAAATATTACGGTTCAAGCTGAATAAAATGTCTACGGGGAGAACTTTGATTATCTATTGTAATGAATTTCCATGGACTTGAATTCTTTTCCTTCATGCATCATGTACACCTCAAAAATATGGTGGTTCTCATCAGCGAATTTATAAACTTCGCGTGTTTTAATTTCTTTCCCGGTCATTGGATCCATTGAAGTTCCTTTGAGGTTGATGGACTTGGTCTTCTCGTCATACGGTCCTTCTGAATACATAACTCCGGTACCCATGTTATCAATCCAGGTACTGAAGAATACTTTTTTAATGTTGTCAAACCCAACAAGACCCCTGCCTTCGAATGGCATACCCATGACTGTACCTTCAACTTTTGCTTCCTGATAACGGTCTCCCAGTATCATTTGATAAGTGCAGCTTGATGTGCTTTTCTGCGCTTCTGTTCCGGGAGCCATCCAAAAGCTCATCTCTGCTTTCCAATCTCCTGTAGCGTTTGACAACATCTTGTGCATTGGACCAACAGCCATGTAGGCTTCCCAGGCTTTGTTTTCTGTGCCTGCTCCTGCATCAGCTTTTGCCTGTTCCGCTTTTTCTGCCTTTTCCTGAGCCATAAGGCTCGTTGTCGACAGAGCCAAGCCTGCCATTAATAATGTTACGAAAATCTTTTTCATGTTTTTGTGTATTTGGTTAGGCTAACAAATTAGGGAAAAGCCTAAAAAGTAACAAATGGAATCCAATAAATTTTTACAAAATATTGCTAATCAGATAAATATGCATAGTATACCAGTAATTCCAATTGAAGCAAAGTTTTAAAAATGGCATGTTCGAAAGACCGGTCAGAACAGGGAAGCCATCTTGGCATGAGGTGTCTAATGCAATTGAGGGTTCCATTTGAGACAAGCCAATAATCCTAAAAAGGGTTAATTTAACTTTACAAATCGACTGTTCGATATCTTCCCTGAAAGGCGATTAGTGATTTTCAAAAAATAGATTCCCGATCCGAGATCAGAAACAGGAATAGTAATCTCTTTTGAACTATCAGAAATGTTTAAACTCTTCAATACACTTCCGCTCACAGAATATAGTTCTACAGTCGAAGTTCCATTCGGTTCAGTTGAAAAAATTATATTGATCTGATCCGAAACCGGATTTGGGAAAACATTGAACGTCCTTGTTGAAGTTTCTGAAATTTCAGTGAACACTTGATCGTTGACGAATATCGGAATGTTTACCTGATTTTGTCCGGCTACATTTGTTTGAAAACTCAGCCATCCACGAACAGAATCCGAAGCGGAAGACAGATACCGAATATCCAGACTAAGAGATTCTCCCGGATTCAAAGTGGTATCGTTCCCCCCGGAAATAAATGAAAGTATCCCACTGTGCGACAAATTAAATTGACTCATGCTAACAACTGTATTTCCACGATTCACAAGAACAAGGTGAAAGTCTGTGGCATTTCCCGGTGAAACTGAACCATAAATTATTGTATCCTGAGTAATGTCAAGAGAAGCAATTAGTGGGGCAGTAGAAAAAGCCGACAAGGAGTTGATTCTTTCAATGAACTGCGGATAATCAATAAATGGATTACGGTTATTCTGGAACCCATAAATGTCATCATTTCTCTTTATATCAATCGCATCTGGCGGGAAGGTATTGTGCCATGTTCTGAGAATGCCTTCCTGTGAATTGAGAAAATTAGAGTAATTCTCGTAGCGCAACACAAAATAAAACAGTGCCCTTGCCGATCTTCCTTTTTGTATATCTCTGGGTTCAAAGATTGTCCCATTTGATTTGGATCCTCCAACGGACCAGCTGGGATTAGTGACCACTCCAAAAGGGTTGTCTGCACGATTGCTATTGGAGGCATCATCCGTTGGGAACAAATGATGCAAATCGGATTTCATAGGCTCGAGACTCGTGAACAAAGACTGTGGAAATGTATGTTCGGTATTGAAAAGAAAGGTTGACTGTGCATCTGTTCGGGAAGTATATCCGACAGCAAGTGCACCCGTATAAACACTTTCAAGTGTATTCTGCGAAGCACCCTGACCATTCACTCGCTGGTTGTCGATAACCATAAACATCTCATCGCGAGCAGGACCGTAAATGAGGGAGATATATCCATTACCTGTGATGGAACTTAGTGATGATTTCAAATCTTCCTCCGATTTATTCTGACTGGAAGCATAATACGAGTTCGAGTAGGTTCCTTGTCCGACCAAATCCACACTCATACTTCCTCTCAAAGCATCATTCAGGATCACCATTTCTGAATTGTGATAAATATTGTGGCGGGGAGAAAACCAAACATCCAGTGTAACGGAAGTCCCGGCAGCAATAGGAAACGCAGTAGAATCTGCGGAAAAAGCGGGTGCGCCATATATATTATAAAACTTAATTCCAGTTACATTTACCGTGCGTGAAAGTGGATTTGTGATAATCAGGCTGCGGTTGGCACTACTCAGCTCATTCATGGTGCCAAAATTCAATTGGCTCACATTGACAGTTAATCCTTGTCCGCTGAGATGATACGAAAACAGTATAAAGCAAAGCAGAAACAAAAAGATATTGCTCTTATAAGAAGAAGTTGATTTTATCATTCAGATGGTTGGTGAAATCGGTGAGGCCAGCTCCGGATACGGATTGGGGGTGTCAAATATAGTCATTTCCTCCGCTATTTCAGTGAAGCCAACTTCCCATTCCGGACTGTATCATTATCTTTGATCAATAACCCGAAATTTCAAATCATGACATTAAGCCATCCACTCGGAAGATCAGAATTCGGTAAAATCGAAAATACCGGTAATATAATTCTCCGTTCTGAAGCAGAGGAGCTCCTGAATTCCTGGGTAAAAAATGAAAGGCTTCGTTTGCACATGAGACAGGTTGCACATCTTATGGAAAGCTGGGCAAAAGAAAAAGAAATGCTTCAGGAGAAAGAAATAGAAAAATGGGGGCTTGCCGGCTTGCTCCATGATGCCGATTGGGATCAATGGCCTGACGAACATTGCAAGCGTATTATTGAAGAACTGGAAGAGAGAAATGTTGATCCGGAAGTTCTTCATGCCATCGCTTCACACGGGCCGTCCTATTTTGGTGTGATTCCTAAAAGTAAAATGGACAAAATGCTTTACGCTTTCGACGAACTTTCAGGATTCGTACATGCATATTCTCTGATGAGACCGGAAGGCTATACCGGGATGGAAATAAAAGGAGTTAAAAAAAGACTGAAAGACAAAACCTTCGCGGCAGGCGTTTCGAGAGAAGATGTTAGCGATGCTTGCTCCCGTGCTGAAATTTCAATTGAAGACCTGATTAGTTTTATTATCAGCAAGCAGGGGCTATTTACTGATAGTCTCACAGGAAAATCTTAAGCGCAAACAAGCAGAATTTTTCGTGGACAGAATCTTCCGAATTATTTCAATTCTGTTTAGTACTCATATAATCCTGCCAGCTTTTTACCTTATACACATCATCACCAAAATAATATAAAATATCGTTTAATGCGGAAGGTGGTAAATAAAACGGTATTCCATCAATAATTTCCATCTTCTCATCCAAGACGATCAAGGAAGGCAAAGCAAAATTTTTCCGGCACAATGCTAAAGCCAGCTGATGAAATGGTGCTTCCTGTGTTTTAGTGTTTTGAAAAATAGTTCCTTTAAAATTTATGGGTTCGGTAAAATCCGCATTGAAGTCTACCAGGTTAAACTTCTCGTTCAGATAAGCATTCAATAATGTGTCAGAAAAACTGGTGCGTTTCATAACCTTGCAGGCATTGCACCAATCCGTATTCACAAACACGAGCGTTTTTTTATTCTGAGGAAGAGCGGATGAAAAGAAATCCAAAGGAAGTTCCCATTTGACCGAATCAAGTCGCGATGCTAATGTACTATCGTAAAAAGCCTGTTCATAGCGCAACCTGAATTCGTCCAGTGAAGCATTTCTGTTGACATTTTCCACAGTAAAAACTAATATCGGTTCAATCTTTTTATCATCGAGATACCCTCCTGCTACCATGCTCAGCCCGAATTCCTTTTTTTCTTTGTTAAAATTATTTAGAAACAAAGTGGTGGGATACATTAATTTTCCTTGTAATAAATGAACTGCCAATTCATGAGGTGCTTTTGGTTCACCCGAGCTTGACTTATATTCCTTGCCCAGATACATTACGGTGTCCTTCCCCTCCGCATTAAATTTGACAGGATAAAAATTTGTATTTATATACTGAGCCAAACCGGGATTGGCATAGGTGGTTTTCATCATATGCTTACACCATCCGCACCAATCTGTATAAAAATCCATTACAATTGGTTTTGGATTTTTTTCCATAAGAGCCATTCCCTCCTCAAGTGTTAACCATTTTACCAGACTTCCTTCTTTGTCCGGCTGTTGTGCATGAACAAATAAAGAGAACAATATTAATAAAATCGAAATTCCGTTTTTCATTTTTCAGGTATCTGCGCCAAAGATAGCTTCAAACAATTAATTTGGTATAATTTTTTTTTATACTAATTCAATGCTTTGTTAAAATTTTCAAAGTAGCTAACCAATTAAATAAATCTCCGTAGAAAGTTTTTTACTCAAGACGTTCTTTCCTTGTTTTATTGAATAATTAAATCATTAACCACTAACACACTCTCTTTTACTAACCCTTAAAACAAACCACTATGCAAATGAACTGGATTATTATCCTGGTAACAGCCCTTGTCCCCATGGTCATGGGATTTATCTGGTATCACCCGAAGGTCGTCGGTACAGCCTGGATGAAGGCTGCCGGCCTCACTGAAGAAAAATTGAAAGGGGCAAACATGGGAGTAATCTTTGGACTCTCCTTTTTATTTAGCATCATGCTTGCACTCGCCTTGAATGCCCTTGTCATTCATCAGCAGCACATGTATTCCATTCTTCTCAATGAAACGGGATTTGATGATCCTAACAGCGAAGTTGGGAAGTACATTTCATCCTTCATGGAAAAGTATGGAAGCAATTTCCGTACGTTCAAACATGGAGCCTTTCATGGATTTCTTGCCGGAGTATTTTTAGTATTGCCAATTATGGCAACCAACTCAATGTTTGAACGTAAAAGCTGGAAATATACATGGATAAATACAGGATACTGGACTCTCACCATTACACTGATGGGCGGAATACTCAGCGCTTATAACATTTAATCGGGGAAGAAATTTATTTCAAAGCCGGCCATCAAGCCGGTTTTTTTATGCATCGCGCTTTCATTCTGTATCTTCGCATTCATCTATGAACGCCGGCCTGCCAATTTATGAAGTTGTTCCTGAAATCAAAAGGATGCTATCGGCGAAGAACACCGTTATCCTGCAAGCAGCACCGGGAGCCGGAAAAAGTACTGTCTTACCCCTGCTCCTCCTTGACGAACTCTGGCTTAATAATAAAAAGATCATCATGCTCGAACCCCGTCGACTGGCTGCTAAGGCTATCGCATGGAGGTTGTCGGAACAGATAGGGGAAGAACCCGGTGGAATTTTTGGTTACCGAGTTCGCTTTGAATCCCGCATAGGAAAAAGTACCAGAGTTGAAGTAGTGACGGAAGGAATTCTCACCCGCATGTTGCAACACGACAATTCACTGGAGGATGTCGGTATGGTAATCTTTGATGAATTCCACGAAAGAAGCCTGCATGCGGATCTGGCTTTAGCTATTTGCAGGGAATCACAACAAGTATTACGTAACGACCTGCGTATACTAATAATGTCGGCGACATTGGACGGAGATAATCTGTCTGAACTACTGGACCATGCTCCCATCATTAAAAGCGAAGGAAGGCAATACCCCGTTACCTGTATTTATTCTGAACCGGATAAAAATGTTTCGATCGCGCAAAACACTTCGCGAGTGATCATGAAAGCCTTGCGTGAACAGGAAGGAGACATTCTGGTTTTTCTTCCCGGCTCCGGAGATATACATCGCGTGGCTGATGCACTTGAAGGTTCTCTTGAAGATATTCGTGTTCATCCTCTTTATGGAGATCTGCCGCACCAGCAACAACAAGATGCACTACTGCCCGATCCAAAAGGTAAAAGAAAAATAATTCTTGCAACATCCATCGCTGAAACAAGCTTAACAATTGAAGGAGTTAAAATTGTTGTGGATAGTGGCTATTCACGTCTTGCTAAATTTGATCCGCGCACAGGAATGACCCGGCTCGAAACAGTTCGTTCTACTTTTGATACAGCAAACCAACGTGCCGGTCGCGCCGGTCGTCTTTCACCCGGAACTTGTTACAGACTATGGCCCGAAACTACTAACCACCATCTGATCGAACATCGTCAACCTGAAATTCTGCAGGCAGACCTCAGCCCGCTCATTCTTGAACTCGCGAACTGGGGACATAATGATCCCTCGAAACTGACCTGGCTAACACCACCACCTGATGCAGCACTTAAGCAAGGGAAAGAATTACTGGAAAGTCTCGAAGCACTTAAAGACGGACGAATAACTGCACAGGGAAAAAAGTTTCTGGAGATCCCAACTCATCCTCGTATCGCTCATTTACTTTTAAGCGGACAGGAACTGAATTCCGGTTCTTTGGCTGCCGATGTTGCAGCTATTCTGGAAGAAAGAGACCCACTCGCGCGTGAAGCCGGAACAGATATTTCTTTGCGACTAACAGCATTACATCGAAAACGAAACAACGTTAGAGTATCAGCAGACAATACTATCCTGGAACGCATTGAGCGCATTGCCAGACAATGGAGAACTCAACTGAAAATTAGGGCAAGCAACGACACCTTCGGGCATTACCTTCCCGGAGTCCTGATTGCGCTTGCATATCCCGGACGAATTGCAAAAAAAGAAGGCAGTGGATTTCGGTACCGTCTTGCGAATGGTCGCGCGGCATTATTACCTGAACAGGATCCATTGTCACATGAAGAGTGGATCGCTATCGCACAACTTGACGCAGGTACTAAAGAAGGAAAAATATTCCTGGCCGCGCCATTTGATCCTGCTGAAATACTTTCAAAAATTCAGCCGGAAGAAATACTGGAATGGGATGAAAGAGAGGGTGCTATTAAGGCGAGTAAAGAATGGAAAATTGGAAAATTAGTAGCACAAAGAAAAACTTTGCCGCATCCATCCAAAGAAAAAATTACTTCACTTCTGTGTGAGGTAATTCAAAAGGAAGGCTTGCGAATTTTTGAATGGACCCCTTCCTCTGAACAATTTCGTGCCAGAATACTTAGTTTAAATAAATGGAGACCGGACTTAGCCCTGCCTGACTATAGCGACGAATCACTTTTATTGAATGTCGAAACCTGGGTCGCTCCTTTTCTGGAAAAGACCCGTCGCAGGGACGATTTTAAAAAGTTAAATACATTACAAATGCTCCAGTCGCTGCTCAGTTGGGAACAATTGCAAGTGCTGAATAAATATGTCCCCGAAAAAATTTCCGTCCCCAGTGGTTCTGAAATTTTACTGAATTACTCCAATGATGGAAATGCCCCCGTGCTTGCCGTGCGATTGCAGGAAGTCTTTGGACTTACCGACACGCCGCTAATTAACAATGGCAAGACTCCTGTCTTACTTCATTTGCTTTCGCCGGGATACAAACCCGTGCAGGTAACTCAGGACTTGAGAAGTTTCTGGACTAACATATATCCCGAAGTAAGAAAAGAGCTTCGTGTTCGCTATCAGAAACATTCCTGGCCGGAAGATCCATGGACGGCAGTGGCGGTGAGGGGGGCTAAGAGAAGGCAACAATAATTTCTAATTCTTCAGCTCAGGCTTCACTTCCCCATTTCTGTTTTTCCACTTCCGTCAACAAACCCGGAAAAAACTTCCTCTGTTGAAATTTAGGATGCAGGTATTTCTTCCATTCCGATCCACCGGTAGCTGCCTGATTCTCTCCTTTGCTGTCGAGGTAATGACGGGCAGTTCCAAGGTGAACAAGTGGCCATTCGATATTATACAGTCGATCAAATTCTTTACAAATATCTAACAGCTCCGTTGATGGGTTTTTGATGTTCCGGATAATCTCTTCGATGGTTTTACCTTTCATTTTATTCGCCAGGGAAATAAATCCTTCCAGGTACTTCTCTTCAAATTGCCGTAGCGTAAGTGTCTTCTCTCCGGTCTGTCTGTTCAAACCGGCATCCTTCCAGTAAATATTTTCAAAAAACTCTTCCGTTGTTGGTGCAGACGGCAAACGCTTCCTCCCTTCCTCATTCATAAGATTTTCAAGTCGGGTACAGTAGATTTCGATATACCTGAATTGAGCGCTCTGAAATCCACTTGCCGGAGCCAATGTCGATCGAAAAGTATTGTAATCATCATAGTTCATCCCTTCCCGCATGATTGAAAAAGATGTCATCAGCATGTTTGTATACCGATTCAGGCGCTTCATTTTAGAAATGATAAATTCTTCCGTAGGATTCAGCCCTTCTGCAACTTGCTTAATTTCATGCAACATCAATTTCAGAACCAATTCTATTACCTGATGGTAAAGAATGAAAATTTCCTCGTCCTTAAAATCTGTCCTTGGCTTTTGTAATGAAAGCAATGTATCCACTTCGACATAATCCCAATAGTTTAGCGGCTTCGCCTGTAACAATCCTTTTAAATAAGTGTCAGGATTCTCGCCTGCCTTCTTATACTTATCGTTGATGGATTGAATAATCTTTTCCTGTGACATACCTGAAGTTTATGATTAACAATTTATAAGTGTGCTCCCTGAGGAAAATTGTCTGCCAAAAGCGATACATCTTCTCAAGGTGCACAGGCCAACGATTCGGAATCACACCATTAAATATTCCACTTAATAAAACATCCTCCCTGATTTTGGTGTAAAAATTGAACAATATTATTTTAAACGAGTGGTTGTAGAATTTTAGCCGTGAGTGCAACCGGTGAACTTACCTCTACAGCAATTTCCTGCAGATTCGCCCGATTCCCTTCCATAGACTGTCCTGCGATATTTATATACTGATGCCCTAATCCCATATTCACAAGCTTTTGAAATTAAAAGCTCTTTTTTTTCAAAGATAAGCAAAATTAATATTCGGTTAGAATTGTCCGAATATAGGAATGCCAAAATACTCTTGTCATATATTCATTTAATGCTTAATGAATATGAGCATAAAGGCTCAATGACCCTAAAATACAATTAATAATAATCGGATTTCGGCACTTTAATTAAATACAAATAATAAGACTCGGTGTCAGGTATTGAGTAAAATAAGTCTTCCTGGAGCTAACTCACTTCACCAAATACTCCTGCAAAAACAATACAATCGCTCCATAAGTAAACTCCCTGTTTACTTTTTTTCCAAGGCCGTGTCCCTCATCTTTAGCCATCACATACCAGACAGGGTTGCCTTTCTTTTTAAGGGCTTCCACCATCTGTTCTGATTCACTTAATGGCACACGGGGATCGTTTTTCCCCTGATAAACGAAAAGAGGTTTTGTAAATCGATCGAGATTGTTGAGAGGCGCGATTTTTTGTAAAAACTTTTCCATCTCCGGATCCCGCTCATCGCCGTATTCAACACGACGAAGATCCTGACGATAGGAGCTGGTGTTTTTCAGAAAGGTGTAGAAGTTGCTGCTCCCGAAAAGATCTACTCCGCAACGGATACGGTTTCCCAATTCTGTCATGCACATCAGTACCATTCCTCCTCCATAAGAACCACCCATCACTGCCACACGACTTGTGTCCAGATCCGGTTGCGTAGCTATCCAGTTTAGAAGATACTCAATGTCCTTCACAGAATTCATCCTTAAAAAACCATTATCAAGAGCAGTATATGTTTTACCGTAACCTGTTGAACCACGAACATTAGGTACAAGCACAGCAATTCCCAGGTTGTTGACATAAAACTGAAAGTTGGTGCTGAATGTTGGTGTAGACTGAGACTCCGGTCCCCCGTGTATTGAAATTAAGACGGGCAATTTTTTACCATGAATATTTTTAGGTTTATAAATTAGCGAAGGGATTTGTCTTGGCTTCCCTTCCACAGAATCGAAACTGCTATAATAAAATGGAGAGCATGCTACGAAATCATTTCGGTTCAGATCTCCTGTTTCACTGTCTGTCCATCGTGTAGATTTAGTAGTTGCGAAATCATACACATAAATATCCCCTCCCATGTCCGATGCCTGAAGATTATATCCAAGTTGTTTCCCATCCGGACTAAAACTAAAACTGCCAATGATGCCCTCCGGAAATCCTGTCATCTTTTTGTATTGAAAAGTTACAGGGTCGAGAGTATACAATTCGGAATAACCATTTTTATTCAAGCGAAAAATAAGACGGCTCCGGTCGCGATTATAGGTCACTCCTTGCACGTTCCAACCCATTTCAGGCATGGACCAGGTATAACTTTTTTTCGCCAGATCATAATAGCGCAGGTGAGCAAACTCACGGCCGTCATCACTGACCACAAAAATTCCTTTCCCGCTTGCATCAAAAAATGCTTCACTAAAAGCCACATCCTTGCTGCTATCGTTCAGAAGGGTTAATTGCCGGGCGGCAAGGTCAAACAAATATATATTCGAACGGGTGACAGAAATGTACTCACTGATAATCATTTGTTTCTCATCAGGGCTCCAGAGATCGGAAGAGCAGACGTGTGCTCTTCCGATCTGGGTTTGCTGCCTCTTGCGCCAGTCCAATACAAGTTTTTCAGTCTTCAAGGTATT
>CAYHFJ010000034.1:0-24555 GCA_964355885.1 uncultured Flavobacteriales bacterium | reverse complement strand
TGTAAAAAAATTAACGTTAAGATTAGGAAGTTAACACAGAATCTTTGTGGTTAAACCTTCGTGCCTTTTGTGGTTAAATTTTTTTCACCAATGTCATAAACGAATAATCAAATTCATTTTTCTCATCCGCTTTGAACTCTTCCAGGTGAATGATTCTCCAGTCGAATGGTTTGATTTCCGGGAAATGGGTATCACCTTCAAGGTGAGTGTGAACTCTTGTCATATAAATTTTCGAAGCCACATCCATAGCGTCACGAAAAACCTCCCCTCCGCCAAAAATAAATACCTCCGTGTCATCCTTTGATATCTCTAACGCATGCTCCAGCGAAGAAGCGATCACACATCCCTCCGCTTTATAATCCTTGCTACGGGTGATGATCACATTCGTGCGTCCGGGTAAGGGTTTGCCAATACTTTCATAAGTCTTTCTTCCCATGATAATATGATGTCCCATGGTGAGCACTTTCACCCGCTTAAGATCCGCGCTAAGCTTCCAGGGCAGCTGGTTTCTGACACCAACTACATTGTTTTCCGAAAGAGCGACGATGATAGAAATAGTTTGGGACACAGTTTTATCTTCTTTCAATCAAACCGCAACCGCAGCCTTGATATGTGGATGAGGATCGTAATTTTCGATAGTCAGATCCTCGAATTTAAAATCAAAGATGTTTTTAATCGATGGATTTAATTTGAGCAGAGGCAACTGCCGCGGTGTCCGCGAAAGCTGTAAGGCAACCTGATCGAAATGATTAGAGTATATATGCGCGTCTCCGAAAGAATGTATGAAATCTCCGGCCTTCAGATCGCAAACTTGCGCGACCATCATTGTGAGAGCCGCATATGAAGCAATATTGAAGGGTACACCAAGGAAGATATCTGCACTTCTCTGGTAAAGCTGACAAGATAATTTTCCATCAGCGACATAAAACTGAAAGAAAGCATGGCATGGAGGCAATTTCATTTGAGAAATTTCCCCAACATTCCAGGCACTGACTATCAAACGACGTGAATCAGGATTCTTTTTAATTTGCTCTATGACTTCAGATATCTGATCGATCTTTTTTCCTGATGCACTCTCCCACTTCCTCCACTGCGAACCATAAACAGGACCAAGATTACCATTCTCATCGGCCCAATCATCCCAGATAGTAACACCATTTTCTTTCAGGTATGCAATATTTGTTTCTCCTTTCAAAAACCATAACAGTTCATGAAAGATAGATTTTGTATGCAATTTTTTTGTAGTAGTAAGCGGAAACCCGGCTTGCAGATCAAAACGCATCTGATAGCCAAAGACACTTCGGGTACCGGTGCCTGTACGATCACTTTTATCCAGGCCGGTATTCATGACGTGATTTAATAAGTCATGGTATTGTTTCATGCTACAATTTTTTTAAACGCCAATGATTGACTTGAATCCGGATGCAAATTTACATTAAAATTCCCGCTACTGTAGCAGAGAGATAAGATGCCATAGTACCGCATATTAAAGCTTTAAAACCAAGGCTTGCCAGATCAGCTCTTCTGGATGGTGCTAACTCGCCTATTCCACCAACCTGAATAGCTATGGAACTGAAATTTGCGAAGCCACACAACGCGATACTGACGATGGTGAGAGTTTTTGGTTCAAGCATCTTGGCTGCAACCATTGGAGACAGATCTGAGTAAGCTACAAATTCATTCACCGCGAATTTTGTTCCCAATAACTGACCAACCAGATGCACATCTTTTCCCGGTACACCCATAGCATAAGCAAAAACTGAAAATACAGAACCAAGTATCTCTTTCAGACTCAAGCTTTGAAAATTGATACCAAGCATGCTTGCATAAGAAGTGTTATTATATAAAAACATACCGAATTTCCCGAGAATAAAATCGATCAGCGCAATCAAGGCAATGACTCCTACGAGCATCGCGATAACGTTTAAGGAAACTTTCATTCCATCTCCCGCACCATGGGAAACGGCATCCATAAAATTACTATACGTCTTTTTCACTTCCATCTTAATGGAACCCTTGGTCTCGGAGATCTGTGTTTCCGGAATTACAATTTTAGATATTACCAGTGCGGCAGGCGCCGCCATAATACTCGCGGCTATCAGGAGATTCGCAGGGATTCCCATCGAAATATAAACTGCCATCACACCACCCGCAATACAAGCCATACTTCCTGCCATGCTGGCAAGCAGTTCTGACATGGTCATTCCGCTCAGGTAAGGCTTGATCATGATCTGTGCTTCGACCTGTCCGACGAAAGCACTGGCTACATTAGAGAGTGCTTCCGAACCACTTACATTCATCAACTTTAACATAATCTTAGCGAAGAAAGCAACGACACGTTGCATCAATCCGATATGATACGCGATGCTTACAAGTACGGCCACGAAAATAATCGTAGGCATAATTTTAAAAATAAAGATGAAACTGTGTCCGGGCCCCAGTGCCGCATCAAGTATTTCCTTCTTCACAAGAAAGCCGAAAACAAATTCAGCCCCGCTGTTCGAGAAGTCAAGTAATTTGGTCACCCATTGCCCGAGTGTTCCAAAAATCCTTTGACCCAAGGGTGTTTTGAGAATGAAGATGGCAAGACCAAGCTGCAAAAGCAATCCACTGATGACAACACGAAGGCTGATAGCTTTTCTGTTGTTGGACATCAGAAAGGCTATGCCGAGAATGAGTGCGATACCCAATAAACCGGTGAAACGTTCCATAATAAGAAAGAGGAATTTTAAATTCTTTTGAACAGAAAATACTCCTGAAGGAATAAATTCAGTACGAATATCTAAAAAGGATTCGGAAATAAAAATGCAAATGAATCTTAATTACCACCAAATGCAATAGATTGTTTTCTATCGAAGCACCCGGATGAATCGAATTAAAAAAATCAAAGGAATTAATGAAGCAAAAAAGAGAGGGAGATCAGGAGTTCTTTCTTTTATTCAACTCATCACGAATTCTGCCGGCACGTTCATAAGCCTCTTCATCAATGGCACGCTTTAAAAGGTCTTTCAGATCTTCAGTACTCGTTGTTCCTAACTCACTCTCTGACAACTTTGTGGCTGAAGAAGGGGTCTGTTGTTCAACATGATCCTGTAATCCCTCACCGATGGCTGCATCGTCCTGAACTATCCCGCTTTGAGCGAGAATAAATTCGTAGGTATAAATCGGACAATTGAAACGAACAGCAAGAGCAATCGCATCACTGGTGCGTGCGTCAATCTCTTCTTTTTTTTCTCCGTTATTGCAGATCAGCTTGGCATAAAAAATTCCTTCCAGCAGGTTATAAATTAAAACCTCTTCAACCTGAATTTCAAAAGAATGCGCCATATTTTTGAAAAGATCATGTGTAAGGGGTCTTGTTGGAGTCATGCTCTCCAGTTCAATTGCAATAGCTTGAGCTTCAAAGGCACCGATTACGATAGGTAATCTTCTTTTCCCTTTTTCTTCACCGAGGATGAGTGTATATGCTCCGGATTGCGTTTGGCTGTAAGCAAGTCCCTGTATCTCGAGTTTGATCTTTTTCATATATATTTAACGGAATCGAATCCGGCAGCAAATTTCTTAATCGAAATTAAAAAAAAATTGTTTCGTAGCACACGAAATTCATCAGTTTTGTGAAGCTTTAAATGCCTTGGCGGCATCAATTAACTTTGGAAGCACTTCGAATGCATCACCAATAATACCATAATCAGCGGCTTTGAAAAATGGAGCTTCCGGATCCTTATTCACCACTACTATCACCTTTGAGCTGCTTACTCCGGCAAGATGCTGGATAGCTCCAGAGATCCCTACAGCCAGATATAAATTCGGGCTAATCGCAATGCCAGTCTGACCGACATGTTCAGAATGGGGTCTCCAACCTGCATCGGAAACAGGTTTACTACAGGCTGTCGCGGCTCCAAGTATTTGTGCCAATTCTTCTATCATTCCCCAGTTTTCAGGTCCCTTCATTCCGCGACCTGCCGAAACAACAAGCTCAGCGTCCGGGAGCGACACTTTATCTGACGACCGAATGGTTTCTTTCACCACCAGTTTCATATCTTTCTCCGCTAAGGTTGGCGAAAAGGGAACAACAGAAACCTGCCCCGCATTTTCCACTACTTTATATGAGTTAGGCATCATGCTAATGACCTTCTTTTCAGATAATATTTCAACAAATGAAAAGGCTTTACCGGAATAGGCACTTTTTTTAACAAGAAAACCGGTACTCATTTCCGGAAGATCAATTACATTTTCGGCAAGACCTGCATTGAGTTTTATCGCAACTCCGGGTGCTATCGCTTTGCCTGAGAAACTTGCGGACAATATCACCAAAGTGGCATCTTCAGCCTGAGCTGCCTGGGTCACAACGCCGGTATATGGCTGAACATTCATGGCCTTCAGATTGTCACCCGAGGCTTTAAGAATTTTCGAAGCTCCGTACTTCCCTGCTCTTGATAATTCATCATCGCTCACATCCCCGATAGAAAGTGTCACGAGTGGCAATTTCAGATGACTTGCAATAGCTACGGCAAATGAAAGTACTTCAAAAGCCGATTTTTTAAATTTTCCTTCAACGTTTTCTATGTATACCAGAACTGACATATTTCTCTATTTAATTTTTACAAAAAAAATTCACATCACTATCAGATCACCTTTTTTTCTTCTCTCAGCATATCGAATAACTTTCCAGCATCCTCAGCAGCTATCAGCTTCACAGAACTTCTTGGAATGGGTTTATCATACTCCTTCACTTTGGTTAGCTGGGCAACCTCGATGGGTTCTACAACCAGAAGTGATTTGGTACGTGCCGACATAATCCCGCGCATATTTGGAATTTTCCATTCCGCCATGCCTTCGGAAGCCCCGGCCACAAAAGGCATTGGAGTACTTACAATTTCCTTACCCCCTTCAATTTCGTTTTCAAGGATTGCATTGGATCCTTCAATCACTAAACTTTTCGCGAAAAGTATGCAAGGAATATCAAGAAGCGCGGCGATCATAGCAGGAACAGAAGAACCATTGTGGTCACTGGATTCTCTGCCACAAAGAATCATATCAAAGGGGTTTTTCTTCACATAATCCGCAATCTGATGTGAAACAAAATAAGAATCCCTTGGAGCGGCATTTACACGAATCGCGTCGTTGGCACCAATAGCAAGTGCCTTGCGGATAGTTGGCTCTGAAGCGATTTCTCCAACATGAATAACTGTAACACTTCCACCGGATGTGGCAGTGAGGTCTATTGCTTTCGACAAGGCGATCTCATCATATGGATTGAGAATATAAGTCACGCCCGAAGAAATAAATTCTTTTTTGTCACCTGAAAATTCGATCCTTGCGGTGGTGTCAGGGACATGGGAAATGCAAACGAGAATTTTCATTCTAACTATTTTTTTATGATTGAGTGAAAGTTAATTTATTAAATTGTCTTTGTTCCGCTTTTTCCTTCCTCCGCTGGATTGCTTCCTTATATGGCAAGTTTTAAATAACCCGGCAGTAAAAAGGAAATTCTCTTCAGGGAGAGAAGATTTGTATATTCGTAAAATTGAAATCTGTTTATTGCCGCGAAGATACATAAATAATTTTGCTCCCGTTTCGATGAATAGCTCTTCAAATACCCGTCTTGAAAACCTGAAAAAATACCTTTCTGATGATCCGAAGGACAGCTTTCTGAGATATGCATTGGCTATAGAATTGATTAACCAAAATGAGCAGGAAGAAGCGGGAAGACTCTTACATGAGTTGATAGAAGATGACCCTGATTATCTTGCGACATATTATCAATATGGAAAGCTGCTTGAACAAATCGATAATTACCAGGAAGCCATTGAAATCTACAAGGTCGGACTGAAAATCGCTGAAAAACAAAACAATGCGCGCACGTTCAAAGAGTTGAAACAGGCCATTGAGTCTTTAAATGATAATAAAGATGAAATAGAATAAGCATGGATTTTTCTACATTTGCTGCCCCTCTCTTCAAAAGAGAAAAAAAACTTGTCTGAATCAGCGAACATTAACCTGATATATCCCCAGGAATTATCATCTAAACGAAACGGAGCTCATCCTATGAAAGAATTGCAATACAGAGAAGCATTACGCGAGGCGATGTCAGAAGAAATGCGTCGTGATGAACGTGTATTCCTTATGGGTGAAGAAGTTGCCGAATACAATGGTGCCTACAAAGTGAGTCAGGGTATGCTGGAAGAATTCGGCGCAAAGCGTGTGATTGATACACCGATTGCTGAACTTGGATTTACCGGAATAGGTGTTGGCGCCGCAATGAATGGCCTGAGACCTATTATAGAATTCATGACATTTAACTTTTCTCTTGTCGCGATTGATCAGGTCATCAACTCTGCCGCCAAAATGATGAGCATGAGTGGTGGTCAGTTTACGGTTCCTATCGTTTTTCGCGGGCCTACAGGTTCTGCCGGGATGTTAAGTTCGCAGCATTCTCAGGCTTTTGAAAGCTGGTATGCAAACTGTCCGGGTTTAAAGGTTGTGGTTCCTTCCAATCCCGCGGATGCAAAAGGTCTGTTGAAAGCATCTATCAGGGATAATGATCCGGTCGTTTTCATGGAAAGTGAACAGATGTATGGCGATAAGGGAATGATTCCTGATGGTGAATACCTGATACCTATTGGTGTTGCCAATGTGATACGAAAAGGGACAGATGTTACTATCGTTTCATTTGGTAAAATGATGAAGATCGCGTCGAAGGCCGCTGAAGAATTGGAAAAAGAAAAAATCAGTGTCGAAGTAATAGACCTAAGAAGTGTGCGCCCTATTGATTATGCGACAATTATTCAATCGGTTAAAAAAACTAATCGTCTGGTGATCGTAGAAGAATCATGGCCATTAGCAGCCATTGCGACTGAAGTAGCATTTAAAGTCCAAAAAGATGCTTTTGATTATTTAGACGCTCCGATTCTCCGTGTGATGGGTGCTGATGTCCCGCTTCCTTATGCTCCAACTTTGATCGAAGCCTTCTTACCAAATCCCGCAAAAGTTATCAAAGCGGTAAAAGAGGTGATGTATCTTGTGAAATAATATTTTTCTTATCGCAATACTGATAAATCAGGAATGTAAAATCTCAGGAAATTTACCTTATCTGTCATTCTTATTCCGTTTTTACCTTGGAATAACACATTTACGGTTTATTTACTGTTTTTCAAGGATTTCAGCTATCAAAAGCGTACCTTTGCACCCTTATTTTAAAAAATCATAATGTTAACCTTCCCTGAACTTGGGTTGGGTGAAAAAGTGTTAAAGGCCATAGATGCGTTGGGCTTTAAAGAGCCAACTCCCATCCAGCAACAAGCAATCCCCCTACTCCTCAATGACAAGTGCGACCTTATAGGCCTTGCACAGACCGGCACAGGCAAAACCGCCGCGTTCGGATTACCCCTCATTGAAAAAATCAATTTCAATTCTTCCGCGACGCAAGCATTGATTCTTGCACCAACGCGTGAGCTTTGCATGCAAATCACTGAAGATTTGCTAAAGTTTGCCAAATTTACACAAGGTGCTAATATTGTTCCTGTCTATGGTGGTGCCAGTATTTCCACTCAAATGAGACAATTGAAGCGCGGAGCTCAGATTGTTGTTGCCACACCGGGTCGACTCATTGACATGATCGGTAAAAAAGCACTTTCATTACAAACGGTGAAATTTGTTGTATTGGATGAAGCTGATGAAATGCTCAACATGGGCTTTCAGGAAGATATAGACGATATACTTTCCACAACACCAAAGGAAAAAAATGTCTGGCTGTTTTCAGCTACCATGCCTTCGGAAGTACGGGCTATTTCAGCGAATTACATGAAAAATCCTGCGGAACTTACCGTGGGAAAACAAAATAGTGGTGCGGATAACCTTGAACATATTTATTATGTCGTACACGAGAGGGATCGTTATATTGCTCTGCGTCGCATTCTGGATTCAACTCCGGAACTGTTCGGTGTAATTTTTTGTCGTACCAAAATAGACACACAGCGCATTGCCGAAAATCTTGTTAAGGATGGATACAACGCGGATGCATTACATGGAGATCTGAGTCAGCAACAGCGTGACAAAGTAATGAACCGTTACCGCAATCGATCACTTCAGGTACTTGTGGCTACAGATGTGGCTGCACGGGGAATTGACGTGCAGGATATTTCTCACGTAATTCATCACCACCTGCCTGATGACGCGGAAGGCTATACCCACCGTAGTGGTCGTACTGCCCGTGCCGGTAAATCCGGAATATCTATCGCATTAGTCAATGTGAAAGAGATTTTTAAAATTCGTCAAATCGAAAAAAAGATCAACAAGAAATTTCATCTGGGAAAAATTCCTGATGCTGTTGACATCGGTGAACAACAATTACTTCACTTCATTCGTAAAATACATACCGTTGAAGTCAACGAGAAAGGACTGGCAAAATACCTTGAGCCTGTATATAAAGAATTTGAAGGATTGAGCAAGGAAGATATAATTAAACGAATTGTTAGTCTCGAATTCAACCGATTCCTTAATGATTACCGTAATGCTCCCAATCTTAATGTAGATATCGCGCATCAGGGTAAGAGTGCTTCTGATCGCCCTCGTTTTGGAGCACCAAGGATGTTTGTGAACGTTGGCTCTGTAGACGGATTCGATAAGGGAAAACTTCTTGGTTACATTCTTGAACTTTCCGGACTACAAAAAGAAGATATCGGCAAGATTGATATTAAACCTGTGTATTCATTTGTTGAGATTGATAATACGGCTAACATGGATAAAGCCCTGAAATCTTTTACTGACGAGTTTCACAATGGTCGTCCTGTTCGTGTTGAAAAATCAGGAGAAGCACCAAAGAAAGAATTTGAAAAAAGAGATTTTTCGAAAGGAAAAAAATCCTGGTCAGATAAGCCTCCACGCAAAGGTGATTTTAAACCAAGAGAGAAATCTGATCAGAAATCAGGACCTAAAAAGAAGAAGTATAACTCAGGTTGGTGATAAAAATTCGATTCAACGAATGACTTTCTCGAAATTATTAACAGTGGTATAGCAATTAGTCAGCAGAATAATCGAAAATTTATGCTTAAGAATCCGTATATTTGCAGTCTGTAAAAACCTTAGGAATAACTACTTGTTATCCTAATCTAGTTTTGCTCCTTGTTACTTCAAGTAGGTAATTCTTAAAAAAAAATAAATCATTCAAATGGCTTCAATAAAATTCAGTGGTAATCATACCAATTTTTACAAAGATTTAAAAACCCGCGTACACCATTACTTTGAAGAAAGAAAAATATCTACACACGGCGACAGTCGCAATCTTGTGAAGACTATTATTCTTCTCACTGCCTTCCTTAGCACCTACATCATTCTTGCCTTCCATTTACTCCCGGGAGCATGGGCACTTCTGCTCTGTGTTGTTCTTGGAATCACCACCGCCTTAATTGGTTTTAATATCATGCATGACGGTGCACATGGAAGTTTGTCAAAAAGCCATGTAGTGAACAGATTGGCCGCGTTAACTTTAAACATGTTGGGTGCAAGTTCATTTCTGTGGAACATCAAGCACAATATCATTCACCACACATTTACAAATGTGGATCATGTAGATGATGATATCCTGAATGAACCTTTTTTCAGGATGACCGAAAGCCAAACCAGACGTTCAATTCACCGGTATCAGCATTTGTATTTTCCATTCGCGTACGGACTGATGTACATGTTCTGGATATTCGTTCTCGATTTCAAAAAATATTTTTCCCGTCGAATAGCAGATCATGGAGATATTAAGATAGGGTTCAAGGATCACTTTGGATTCTGGCTTACAAAAGCTCTTTACATCTTCTTTTATCTCGCTGTTCCACTCTACTTCTATTCACTCCCTGCTCTTTTGTTGGGTTATGCAATCTTCGCTGTCACTACAGGCTTAATCACAAGTGTTGTTTTTCAGCTTGCTCATACTGTTGAGGAAACAAGCTTTATTACCCCACCTCCTGATTCGGTTCCAATCGAAAGCGATTGGGCAACCCACCAGGTTCGTACCACGGCAAACTTTGCTACCAGAAGCAAATTGGTTACCTGGCTCACGGGCGGCTTGAATCATCAGGTTGAACACCACCTTTTCCCTAAAATTTCACACGTCCATTATCCCGAACTCAGCTTAATAGTAAGAGATGTTTGCAAGGAATACGGACTTCCTTATCACGAACAAGTTACTTTCAGAAAAGCTGTTGTCTCACATATCCGCTTTTTATATAAGCTTGGTAGGAAGTAAGATTTTGATCAAATAGGTTGAAAATATGAAGCCCTCCACTAAATGGAGGGTTTTTTTATGCATTTTTTTATATTTTCATAAACTCATTACATTTTTAAAAAAATATGTAAAATGTAAGATTTGTCAAATTTTTCACTAGTTTTTTCGGAAAAGTTATTAAAATAATGAATAATTGTTGAAAAAATATGTATTTTTTCTTGACTACCCCCTATTTTTTATACTATTATTGCAGAAACATTATAAAATAGTCTAAGTAATAAAGAATATTACAGAGGAAATAACCAGAACTTATAAATTATAAATTATCAATAAAATTCTAAACTCAACCTTTCTATGAGCAGTCTTCGCTTTCGGGCACTTGAAGTGGCCCTTGACCGTCCACCGGTGAGAGTCACTCCACCATCCACAAAAATTTCTGATTTTTTTGGAAACAATGTCTTCAATAAGGAGGCAATGCAAAAACATCTTCCACGTGAAGCATATAAAGCTGTAATTGGAGCAATCGATCATGGAGTTCAAATTGACCGTACCATGGCCGATTTGGTTGCTTTAGGTATGAAAGACTGGGCAAGCAGCAAAGGTTGCTCGCATTATACACATTGGTTCCAGCCCCTGACAGGTCTCACAGCAGAAAAACACGATTCGTTTTTTGAAGTGAGTGACGGAAAAGCTATCGAACATTTCTCAGGAAATGCGCTGGCGCAGCAGGAACCGGATGCTTCTTCCTTTCCAAGCGGCGGGATAAGAAACACTTTCGAAGCCAGAGGATATACTGCATGGGATCCGAGTTCACCGGCATTTATTATGGAAAGCAATAGTGGTAAAACACTTTGCATTCCAACCATCTTTGTCTCGTATACAGGTGAGACATTAGACTATAAAGCTCCGCTATTAAAAGCATTGCATGAACTGGATAAAGCGGCCGTGGAAGTTTGTCAGTTTTTTGATAAGGATATAAATAAGGTATTCGCGACACTGGGTGTTGAACAGGAATATTTTCTTGTTGATACCGCACTTCATAATTCAAGACCGGATCTGCTGATCACAGGACGAACATTATTCGGACACTCTCCGGCAAAGGGTCAGCAGTTAGAAGATCACTATTTTGGTTCAATTCCGGAGCGCGTTTATTCATTCATGCTCGACTTTGAAACCGAAGCCTATAAACTCGGTATTCCCTTGAAGACCCGTCATAATGAAGTAGCACCTAGTCAGTTTGAGTGCGCTCCTGTATTTGAAGAAATAAATCTTGCCGTCGATCACAATGCACTGCTGATGGATTTGATGGATAAAGTT
The DNA here is from genome assembly GCA_964355885.1 of uncultured Flavobacteriales bacterium. GTDB lineage: Bacteria > Bacteroidota > Bacteroidia > AKYH767-A > 2013-40CM-41-45 > QQVM01. The sequence continues at coordinate 13,022 of CAYHFJ010000034.1, read as the reverse complement.
GCACGCCGCCATCATTATAAAGTATTGCTGCACGAGAAACCTTATGCAGGAATCAATGGCAGTGGAAAACACAATAACTGGAGTCTGAGCACCAACACCGGTAAAAATCTTCTCAGTCCGGGAAGTACTCCGAAAAGCAATCTGATGTTCCTCACATTCTTTGTGACCACTATCAGAGCGGTATACGAACATGCTGATCTTCTTCGGGCAAGCATAGCCTCAGCGAGCAATGATCATCGTTTAGGCGCAAATGAAGCGCCGCCTGCTATCATGTCTATCTTTCTGGGAGGACAATTATCTCGTATACTCAATGAGTTGGAAGAAATGGTGCCTGAGAAAAAGATGACTTCGGATGAAAAGACAGCATTGAAACTCAACATCGGAAAAATTCCGGAAATACTTCTCGATAATACGGACAGGAATCGTACCTCACCATTCGCGTTCACCGGTAATAAATTTGAATTCCGTGCCGTTGGCTCTTCCGCGAATTGCTCCAATCCAATGATGGTTTTGAATTCAATTGTCACAAGTCAATTGAAGCATTTTAAAAAAGAAGTGGATACATTGCTAGAGAAAGGACTCAAGAAGGATGAAGCTATTTTGAAAGTGCTAAGACAATACATTGTCGAATCAAAGACAATCCGCTTCGAGGGAAACGGGTATTCTGAGGAATGGAAAAATGAAGCTGCAAAGCGCGGACTTTCCAACATAGAAACCACACCTCCTGCTCTGGATGCTTATGTTTCAAAAAAATCACTGAAACTATTTGCTGATCTGGATATCTTCAGTCACCGTGAGCTGGAAGCCCGCCATGAGATCATGCTTGAGACTTATAGTAAAAAAATTCAGATCGAAGCACGTGTGATGGGTGATCTGGCCATAAACCATATCATACCCGCTGCATTAAAATATCAGACCATCCTTGCAAGCAATGTAGAATCACTTACCAAAATTGGAATGAAACAGGATGTATATGCGGTTCAGGTAGAGATGATTGAGGAGATTTCAGAACATGTCACCACTATTAAAATTAAAGTGGGTGAAATGATCGAGGCAAGAAAAAAAGCAAACAAGCTGGACAACCAAAGAGAAAAGGCAATCTCTTATTGTGATGTAGTCCGTCCTTTCTTTGATATCATCCGTTATCACGTGGATAAACTGGAGATGATTGTAGACGATGCAGCCTGGCCACTTGCTAAGTACAGAGAGTTAGTAATCGTTCGATAAATAAAAAGACAACAAAAAAACCATGCAAGGATCTTGCATGGTTTTTTTTTGTGAGTGTAAATTTGGGTTTAAAACCTGAATCCAAGACTGACACCCATGAAGCGAGCACCGTAAAAAGGACCTTTTAACTTAACATCCGCCCTCATGTCTTTTACTTCCGCATCAATGGTCCACATGGGGAGTTCTACAGCATTTATATCATTCTCAAGGTCTGTTTCCTCTTCAGGTGTCAATTTATCAGTAGCATGATTGTCAACTCCTTCAAATTTTGAATTCATAATTCCAATGAAGGGACCAAGAATCCACCAGTCAATTGTAAAACTTTTTCCGAGCAACCACTGTATTCCCAGCATAGCTCCTGCACCATAACCATTGAAAGTTCCGGTTACTTCCATTTCGTGATCAACCCCGTCATCAGTAGTAAAAGGATAGGTGTTACTCATCGACATGTGAGTGTAGCGCGCGAAGGTACCCAGATAGAATCCGCCGGGAGCACCCGTCTGACCAAAATAAAATCGATATTCAGGGGTTACGGTAAATTTAGTAAAGCGAATAGATTCAATAGCTATTTTAGCAGCTTCATCTTCCGCAAAGGCATCACTTGCTGCACCTGCAAATGGCAATTGTGCATTTGGAGAAACTGAAAATCCAATTGCGACAGATTGGAAAGGGCCTGTTGCCCGTTCATATTGCAATTGATAATTGGAAAATATTGCAGAAGTGATATTTGTTTTGATCACATTTCCACCTACTATAAGTGATGTCTGAGCATTAGAACTTAATGAGCAAAATAAAATGCAAATTCCTGATAGAATAAATACTGAGTAACGAAGCTGTTTCATGTTTAAGATTTTATGTTAAGTTTTCCGGTGTCAAATCTAAAAAAGTTTTTTTGAAATACAACTGAAAGTTTTTTTGATGGAATATGCGCCTCTGGCCGCTGTTAATGTCAACTATCAATACTGAGGTGGATAGTGAGGCGGATAATTTTAATAGATTTTTTTCTATTCCAGAGTTTAGGTTTAACATCTATGACACATCTATCCTGACTAATACCCACACTGCTGAACAAATAACTGCAATTGACTTAATAATCTGTTTATCCTCAGGAAATCAAGCTAATACTAAGGTTTGGGGCTATGTCAGTGGCAGACCTGAATTTTGGATAAAAACGATTTCAACTAAGGCTTTGTTATCCTGAAAATTCTTGTTTTCTTTGCCTGAATAGGGATACATTTTCCCGTTTTTAAGCTTAATTCAGACCCAACAAATGAAAATATTCACCCGTTTATTACTTGCATCCCTTTTAATCTTCAGTTCAGGCTCCATCAATGCCCAAAGGACTCCTCTGATTCAGGCTGATCTTGCCTTTACCAAAGGTGACTATTACGATGCTGCCATTTTGTACAAAAAGGCATATACCAAGGAAAAGAACAAAGTTAAAAAGGCAGAGATCATTTTTAAAGTTGCCGAATCGTACAGACTTACAAATGACTTCAGAAATCAGGAAGTATGGTACAACAAGGCAATCAAAGCGAAATACAAGGAACCGTTGGCTATCCTGTACTTAGCGGACGCTTTGAAATATAACGGAAAGTATGACGAAGCGATCGTCCAATACACAGCCTATATGAAAGCGGCTCCTTCGGATGCTCGTGGTGAAAATGGCATAACTTCCTGCGAACAGGCTCAGAAGTGGAAGGATAAACCTACACGATACAAAGTCGAAAACCTTTCTCCTGTCAACACTAAATATGGTGACTTTGGTGCATTTTATTCACACAAGGATCGCAGGCATCTTATATTCACCTCCTCCCGTCAGGAAGCAATCGGAAAAGGTAATGATGGTGGTACCGGTGAAAAATTTCAGGATCTCTTCGAAGCCACTGTAGATAAAAAAGGTAAATGGAGTTCTCCAAAACCGCTTTTGGAACCTATAAATTCCAGTACCAACGATGGAAGTGCCGCGATGGATGCTAAAGGAGTTGACATGTTTTTCACCCGTTGTCCTCTGGAAAAAGGCAAAATGGGAGCTTGCGAAATTTATTACACGAAACGAAAAGGACAAACCTGGGATGAACCAAAATTAATTCCATTGAATGAGGATAGCGCTACTGTTGGTCAGCCCAGTTTGTCGGCAGATGAACTCACTTTGTATTTCGTTTCAGATATGAATGGCGGACAAGGTGGAAAAGATATTTGGATGACTAGCTTTGATAAAAAAACTAAAGCGTGGGGAGCACCTGTGAATCTTGGAAATAAAATTAATACCGCTGAAGATGATATGTTTCCTTACATAACATCAGATAATACACTTTACTTCTCAACCAAAGGAAGGATTGGTATGGGTGGACTCGATATTTTTATGTCAAAACTTAGTGATGGTGTCTGGTCTGATCCTGTAAACATGAAATATCCCGTAAACACTTCAGCCGATGACTTTTCTTTTGTCATCGATGAAACTACCGGCGATCGGGGTTTTCTCAGCTCTAACCGTGAAGGTGGAAAAGGTGGCGATGATATTTATTCATGGAATCTTCCTCCGCTGATCTTCACTATATCAGGGCGTGTGTTTGATGCTGATACGAGAGCAAATATTGAGAACGCGAATATTGAAATGTTTGGAAGTGACGGGACTTCCATTCCATTTAAAACCGATAAAACAGGAGCGTATAAATTTGATTTGAAACCTGAAACTTCCTATAAGATCTCTGCAACCATGAATAATTACCTCAATAAATATCTTGAGGTCTCCACAGTTGGTCTTGAGCAAAGTAAGGATTTCATAGGCGACTTCGACTTCGCTCTTCGTTCGATTTTACGTGCCATTGAATTGCCGGAAATTTATTATGATCTTGGTAAGTGGGATTTACGTACAGAATCTAAAAAAGCTCTTGATGAATTATTGCAAACTTTAAAGGATAATCCGACATCGGTCATTGAGATTGGTTCACATACAGATTCGCGTCCTATTCCAATGACCAATGATACGCTGTCATCACGCAGAGCACAATCAGTTGTTACTTACCTGATCAAAAATGGCATTGTAGCGGAACGGCTTTCATTTAGAGGATATGCAGCCCGTGAACCACGTATTCTTGAAAAGGATCTCGGCAGCTTCAAACAAGGCGATGTTCTTGACGAAGCATTCATATCAAAATTAAAATCCAACAAGCTGAAAGAAGAGGCTCATCAGTTAAACCGTCGTACAGAATTCAAAGTTCTTCGAACAAATTATGTAACCGGTCAATCCTCTTCTGAAAATCTAAATTATACAACGCCTGTAGTTGACAAGTTAGTCGAACAAACAGACTCTATTCCTCTGGAGGATGTAAGTAAGTCAATCGAAGTAAAGGTTGAAGAAGCACCGGCTGTAAAAAGCGGTCCGGGTGAAATTTATACCTGCCAGAAAAATGACAGCTATGTCAGTGTCGCGAAGACATACGGTATCACTGTAAAAGAACTGAAGTCCTTAAATGACATCCGATCAGAACAAATTAAAGCAGGGCTGGAATTACGGGTAGATCCTAAAGGAGATTACACTGAATACGACAAGAAGTTCTATACTCTTGGAAAGGGTGAAATAAAATGGAAAGACATTACAAAAAAATTAAACCTTAAAGAATCAGATCTTAAAAAATTAAACCCTGGAATAGATGAAGATAATTTCCGTATAGGTAAAAAGATACGCATCGCGAAGTAGCGATATCCTCTGTTGTAAAAGCGTTTCACAAATCCTGTGGAACGCTTTTGCCTTTTAGAGTAAGTGAATTGAATATCAATATTGAATATTAACAAGCCTCATGGGTAAGGTAAACAAATACGATGCAAGGGGTGTATCTTCCGCGAAAGAGGATGTGCATCAGGCAATCCGGGATCTTGACAAAGGGTTGTTTCCAAAGGCCTTTTGTAAGGTTGTTCCTGACATTCTAAGCGGTGATGAAGATTATTGTATAGTTATGCATGCGGATGGAGCAGGTACAAAATCTTCCCTTGCTTATGCTTATTGGAAAGAAACAGGAGACCTCTCTGTCTGGAAGGGAATTGCACAAGATGCCATCATGATGAATGTGGATGATCTACTTTGTGTTGGTGTTTCAGACAACATGCTTCTATCTTCGACTATCGGAAGGAATAAAAATCTGATTCCGGGAGAAGTGATCAAAGCAATTATTGAAGGTACCGAAGAGGTGCTGAATGAATTGCGCTCCCATGGTGTCGGGATCTATCTGACCGGAGGAGAAACAGCGGATGTTGGTGATCTGGTGCGAACAATTATTGTGGATTCTACAGTGGTGGCACGAGCAAAAAGATCTGATATTATCTCAAACCACACAATAGAAGCAGGTGATGTCATTGTAGGTTTTGCTTCCTCCGGAAAAGCGAGTTATGAATCAGATTACAATAGCGGAATGGGCAGTAATGGCCTCACCTCCGCCAGACATGATGTTTTCGCGAAGATTACTGGGGAAAAATATCCTGAAACATATGATAAACTTATTGATTCCAAATTTGTTTATACCGGCTCACTGAAACTTACAGATCCTGTAACACTTCCGCCACCTTGGAATTTGTCTGTCTCTGCCGCGAAACTCGTGCTCTCGCCTACACGAACTTATGCTCCTGTAATGAAAAAGATCTTTGAAAAATACCGGAATAAAATTCATGGTATGGTTCATTGCAGTGGCGGGGGGCAAACGAAAGTTTTGCATTTCACAGAGAATCTTCATATTATAAAAGATAATCTTTTTTCAATTCCACCTTTGTTTGAAATCATTCAAAGGGAAAGTGGAACAGAATGGAAGGAAATGTATAAAGTATTTAATATGGGGCATCGCATGGAGATCTATTGCAAGGAATCCGATGCTTCCGCGATGATAGATATATCAAAATCATTCAATATAGAAGCTCAGATCATTGGTCGTTGTGAAGCTTCAACAGAAAACAAATTGACCATACGTTCGGAAAAAGGGACTTTCACCTATCCAAATTAATTGAACAAGGATATACTAATCCTGTTCTGAAATTATACAGACAAAAAAATGTTAATCGATAAATTAGAATTAATTGTAAGACGGTTTGAAGATGTGGAGAGAGAGCTCAGCGTTCCCACTGTGATGAGCGATATGAAACGATTTGCACAACTGAACAGGGAATATAAAGATCTCCAGAAAATTGTTGAACGCTACCATATCTATAAAAATGTACAAAGCAATCTTGAAAATGTAAAGAATGTTTTGTCTACTGAAAAGGATGAGGAGTTCCGTGAACTGGCAAAGCTGGAAATGGACGAGCTGGTGGATAAAAATGAAAAGTTAGAAGAAGAAATAAGGCTTCTGCTGGTTCCTGCAGACCCTGAAGATTCAAAGAATGCAATCTTCGAAATACGTGCAGGTACTGGAGGCGACGAAGCAAGTATATTTGCCGGTGATCTTTTCCGCATGTACAATAAATATTGCGAACGTAAAGGATATAAGGTTGATGTGGTAGATATCACTCCTGGAACAGCCGGCGGATTTAAAGAAATTATTTTCGACGTAATCGGTGATGGCGCGTATGGGACGTTGAAGTATGAGTCAGGTGTACATCGTGTACAACGTGTTCCTCAAACAGAGACGCAAGGACGTGTACATACTTCCGCCGCGACGGTTATCGTACTTCCTGAGGCGGATGAATTTGATGTGGATATCAAGGCGAATGATATTCGAAAAGATCTTTATTGTTCTTCCGGCCCGGGAGGACAATCAGTGAATACGACCTACTCTGCTGTACGTCTGACGCATATTCCTACCGGCATCGTGGCACAGTGTCAGGATCAGAAATCACAGATAAAAAATTATGACAAGGCATTGGGCGTTCTCCGTTCGAGAATCTATGAAGTGGAATTAAACAAACGGCTTGAAGCAGAATCAAAAAAGAGAAAAACCCTTGTTTCTTCAGGAGACCGCAGCGCAAAGATCCGGACTTACAATTATGCTCAGAGTCGTATCACCGATCATCGGATTGGCTTGACAATGTATAGTCTCGGCACATTTATGGAAGGGGATATAACAGATATGCTAAATGCATTGCAGCTTGCAGAAAATGCGGAAAAAATGAAAGAAGGGGTGGCTTAACACTTTTCTTTGTGTTCTGCGTGCATAATTTTTTTTACCACAAAGGTCACGAAGGAAGGCACAAAGGTCACACAAAGAATTAAGATCAAATTTTTAATGAGATATTGAGTCGCTGGGAAGAGAATATTTTAACACATTTCTTTGTGTATTTCTTTGTGGTATACTTTGTGCCCTTTGTGGTTAATTTTTTTACCCCCAACTCAAGCCTCTAATTATCACACTTTAATTTGAGAATTAATCTCTCAAAAATCTTATCAACACTAAGATTCTGATTTTGAAGATTCTTACTTACAAAAATCCCTTCATTCCTTGGCTGTTTAAGAGGAATCCCGTAGGTTTGTTCTATGTTAACAGAAACCAAGAAAAAGGCCGGGGACACAATTGATCGGGAGACTATACTGAAGGCATTTGAGTTGATGAGTACCGCACGTGCCATGTCTGATCTTTACGAAGAGAAGGCACAAATCACACAAAAATATGTACATGCTACTTCTCGTGGACATGAAGCCGTGCAAATTGCATTGGGTTTACAACTACTCCCACAGGATTTTTTATCGGCATACTACCGTGATGATAGTATACTTTTAAGTTTAGGATTATCCCCTTTTGAATTAATGCTACAACTTCTTGCAAAAAGAGATGATCCCTTTTCAGCAGGAAGAACATATTACTGTCATCCCAGCTTGAACAGAGATGACATGCCAAAAATTCCGCATCAAAGTTCAGCGACAGGAATGCAAGCAATTCCTACCACCGGAATAGCAATGGGAATTCAATACAAAGAAAAAATTGGGATTTCAGAAGATTACGGTGCGGATAAACCGGTCGTGGTATGTTCACTAGGAGACGGTTCAGTTACTGAAGGAGAAGTAGCCGAAGCATTTCAAATGGCTGTCCTGAAAAAAATGCCTATTCTATATTTCGTGCAAGACAATGAATGGGATATTTCCGCGCATGCAAGAGAGATCCGTTCCATGGATGCCAGTGAATACGCTTTAGGATTTAAAGGAATGGAAGTACGAAGTATAGATGGAACAGATTTCTTTACTTCATTTGAAACGATAAGAGAAGTACTACATCTGATTCGCACAGAACGAAGACCATTTATAATTCACGCGAAAGTACCTTTGTTAGGACACCATACATCAGGTGTGCGAAAAGAATGGTATCGGCACGATCTTGCAGAGCATGAGAAGCGTGACCCGGTTCCGAAATTTTATAAGACATTATTAGACATTGGTTTTACGGAGAAAGAATTAAATCCAATTCGCGATCGTGCATCCATACACGTGCGGGCTGAATTTGAAAAAGCAATGCAGGCTGAAGACCCTCGTCCTGAAGACCTTTTCACCCACGATTTTGCAGCAACCCCTGTCACGGAAGAGCTAGGAGAACGTGAACCAAAAGGAAAGGAAAAAACTGTGATGGTTGATTGCGCACTATTCGCGGTTCAGGAACTGATGGCTAAACACAAGGAATGCTTACTTTATGGACAAGATGTTGGCAGGCGATTAGGAGGTGTATTTCGTGAAGCGGCAACGCTCGCGCAAAAGTTTGGTGATGATCGTGTATTTAATACTCCCATACAGGAAGCATTTATTATCGGAAGCACAGTCGGGATGAGTGCGGCAGGGCTGAAACCAATCGTTGAAGTTCAGTTTGCTGATTATATCTGGCCAGGACTAAATCAATTGTTCACGGAAGTCAGTCGGTCATGCTATTTAAGTAATGGGAAATGGCCTGTAAGTTGTGTGATACGAGTTCCTATCGGAGCCTATGGTAGCGGTGGTCCTTATCACTCTTCCAGTATAGAGAGTGTGCTTTCAAATATCCGCGGAATCAAAATCGCTTATCCAAGTACAGGTGCGGATCTGAAAGGACTTTTAAAATCCGCCTATTACGACCCTAATCCGGTAGTTATTTTAGAACACAAGGGCTTATACTGGTCAAAAATAAAGGGGACTGAAGAATCGAAGACCATAGAGCCCGATGAGAATTATATTATTCCATTCGGCAAAGCCCGTATGGTACAGGAAGCTCAGCCCGGAAAAGAAACTACGCTGAGTGTGATTACTTATGGAATGGGAGTTTACTGGGCGAAAAATGCCTCGAAAAATTTCCCGGGTCGTATTGAGATCATAGACTTGCGTACGATAATGCCTTTAGATCAAGAATCCATTTTAAAAACTGTACGAAAGCATAATCGTTGTCTCGTTGTGACAGAAGAGCCTTTTGGTAATTCATTCGCGCAAGCTTTGGCCGGAATGATTTCTAAAGAATGTTTTGAGTCGTTAGATGCTCCGGTCGAAGTTATTGGTTCAGAAAATTTACCGGCAATTCCTTTAAACTCCACACTCGAATTCGCGATGATTCCTAATGCGGAAAAGGTTGGGAAGATGATGGAGAAGGTATTAAATTATTAATCCTGTATTATTTAAGCTCTCGGTTACTCCGTGGTAAAAATTTTAACCACAAAGGGCACTAAGGAATTCACAAAGAGCACAAAGGAGGGAGCAAAGTTCTCAGGTGTTATTTGGCTACACATTAGAATAGATTTATTTCAACATAAATGTGCTAGTGCTATTCGCTTTCTGTCCTCTGTGCCTTCCTTAGTGCCCTTTGTGGTTAAAAAAAAAGAACCCCAGCGAAATCTCAAAATAAATTTGAGTTTCCTATCGCTTCGCTGAACCCATCCCCTCCAATTTAATTTGAGTTTTAATTCGGGATTCTGTTTCGGGTTCCAGCCTCTCTCCTACCGGCTCAATCAAATCGCGATCATTTTGTCGTGGATTTTTTATTCGGGGAGAAACAGGATAGGCATTCATTTCCTCGGAAGGATAGGGCTCTAACATTCCGGTAATCTCATTCAGGTGATCTGCTTTCAACCAACGCTGTTCGTCACGTTCAGCTAAAATTACCGGGGATCGATGGTGAGGGATTTTTCGCAATAGTTCATTCGCGGTTGTTGTAATAATTGCAAAAGAATAAACAATCTCGCCAGTTTCATGATTTGTCCAGTGGTCAAAAATTCCGGCCATGGCGAAAGGGCGGCGTTGCTTTAAATAAACCACATAAGGATGATCGAGACCCTCATTTGTTGAGCCTTCAATGAAGGCATCAGCGATGATAAGACAACGTTGGGAACGGATAGGTTTTCGAAATGATGGTTTGCTGATAATCCCTTTTCCTCCTGTATAATTGGGATCATTTTCTTTATTCCCATCGCCTTCAGAGCGGGCATTAAAAAAATACATTTTCTTTTTAGCCCAGGAAGGTGTTAATCCGAACTGAAAAAATTGAAGCTCTTTTGGTTTGTCACTGGTAATCACAGGTGCCATTGAACCGGGACCCAGGTTATAATTCGGAATCACTTTCAAGGGCAACTCAGGTGCTTTTACCTGAAAGCGTTTCTCTATGACTTCAACAGAAGAGACAATAATATATCGCCCACACATTTTGAAATAATTTACAGATGAAAAATCACCCCTTCCAGCTCTTGTAAAAATCAGGCATTGCAGGTCTGTCTGCCGGTATCTCACGAAGAGGCTCACAAGGATGCAATGTTCTAAACAGGTCTGCAGGAAGATCCTGATACAATTCGGTACCTCTGCTTTTCCAGGCAATCATTTCATCACTTGCGTCCTTTATAATTTTTGCAGGATTCCCAACAACAATTTTTCGTTCTGGTATTTGCATTCCTTCAGGCACAAATGTCAATGCTCCGATGATGCAATTGGCTCCGATTTTTACATTGTCCATGATCACCGAATTCATCCCGATCATAACATTTTTTCCAATATGAGCTCCGTGAATAATCGCTCCATGTCCGATGTGTGCACCTGCCTCCAGAACTACAGTAATTCCGGGAAACATGTGAATGGTACAATTCTCCTGCACATTACAGCCGTTTTCGATAATGATCTCTCCCCAATCCCCCCGTATTGCAGCACCGGGACCAATATATACATTTTTACCAATGATAACATTACCTGTTACCGCAGCCTGGGGATGAACGAAGGAGGATTCGTGGATGACGGGGATGTAGCCTTGGAAGGAGTAGATCATATTGGTAAAAGTAATAAAATAAAATGGCCAGAGTATGCAGAGTTATATTATGGAAAAATTAGAATGAAGGGTTGAGGATAGAAATCTTTAATAAGCAATGGCTTATTGCCACTATAGATCGGGTTCCTGTAAAGTATTTCAAACACATGGAAGGGACTTCCGGTATCTATGAAATTCGTGTTGAAGCTAAAAAAACAATACTTCGATGAAAAGGAAATCAAATAAAAACCTCACTTCCTTTGCCGAGCATTTGGACGAGCAATATGGAAAACGTGGTACCAAAAAGCGCGACATCTTCGAGGAAGGCTTTGAAGCCTTCAAACTTGGTGTGATGATCCAGGAATTACGTAAGGGGCAAGGTATGACTCAGGAGGAGCTGGCTGAAAAATGTGGAACCACCAAGACATATATTTCACGCATCGAAAATAACGCAACTGACATTCGACTCTCTACACTAATGAGGATTATCAGAGAAGGATTGGGAGGACACCTGAAACTACGTGTTGATCGTTAGCTCCGGAGAGAAGCACATTCTACGGTATGTGGACAACTCCCCCCATGCAGCAGGTGTAGAATGATGCTTCATACACTTTCCCTCATTGATTACTGAAAGAGAAATTAAATTCGCGCTGTACAATTCAACCGGAAATATAATCGATGTTCCCTTTGAGAAGAAGGATGCGCGAATAAAACTCAACACATCTATGCTTAATAATGGCTTATATTTTATTATTGGAAAAACCGGGAATGAAGTTGTGAGAAAGTGGGTACTCATTAATCACTAATTACATTAATACGGAATCTGTAATCGTGCATCATTTCATGGACTACCCCGCCCTCTCAATCACCACCGCGAATCCCTGCCCTACTCCTACACACATAGTCACAAGAGCATAACGTTTATTCTGCTCACGTAGTTCCAAAGCCGCTGAACCAAGGATGCGTGCACCACTCATGCCGAGGGGATGTCCGAGAGCGATGGCGCCACCGTTAGGATTAATTCTTGCATCATCATCTTTTAATCCCCATGAACGAATGCAGGCAAGTGATTGTGCCGCGAAGGCTTCATTGAGTTCAATCACATCGATATCTTTCATCGTAATGCCGGCTTTCTTCAATGCATTATTGCTTGCTTCCACCGGCCCAATTCCCATGATTCTTGGCTCAACTCCAATGGCCGCTGAAGAAAGTATCTTTGCAAGTGGTTTTAACGAATATTTATTCACTGCATCTCCGGACGCCAGCAACATACATGCAGCTCCATCATTCAGTCCGGATGAATTTCCTGCTGTTACTGAACCATCACTTTTGAATGCAGGTTTTAATTTCCCCAGAATATCCATACTGGTATCCGTACGAATGAATTCATCCTTGTCAAATATCTTCGGGTCACCTTTTCTTTGAGGAATTTCAACCTTCACAATTTCTTTTGCTAATCTTCCTTTCACCTGAGCGGATGCAGCCTTCTGTTGACTCCTCAATGAAAATGCATCCTGATCAATTCTTGAAATGGTATGTTGTCCCGCCAGATTTTCTGCTGTATCTCCCATTGCATCAGTACCAAAAAGTTCTTTCATCTTAGGATGAACAAATCTCCATCCAAAACTGGAATCG
>CAYHFJ010000033.1:0-24956 GCA_964355885.1 uncultured Flavobacteriales bacterium | reverse complement strand
GAGTATATTCTATTCCAACTATGTAATTTGCTTTTTGTAATGATTCTTTGTTGATTTGAGTGTACACGTTCACTTTTGTCGAAATTGTCGCCTTCATTCCAAAGCGAAAAAAAACAGGAAGTGCAGATTTCGTTTCGTTGTTCCATTTAGTCCCCTGAGGATTGGAAATGGAGGCACCAAGACTAAGTCCATTTATAGGTGTAGAGAACAGGCCAAGAGTTGCGGACCATGCGGAGATATTGAATTGTGGCTCCTTACCATAATTATTAGTGAGCCTTTCCGCTCCGGCTCCAAGACTAAGTTTTGGAGAAAGTTTTATCCCGTAGGAAAACGCAAAATGTTGCTGATAAAAATCATTGGTACCTGTTTTTGAAAAGTGAATGGCAAGAGCATGAGTGTTTCTAAAAGGAAAGACAAAGGAGGTAGACAGAATGTTGAGGCCCTTAATATTATACAAGCTTGAAGCACCTGCTCCAAGTGTCACATGATCTATTGCCGGGTTCAGAGCAGGATTCTCAAAAACTGCATGAACATCATCCAATGTTACGCTGATACCGGAAAGTCCTGAACTTCTTGACGAAAATATTTCCCGTGCACATAGCCTATTGCTTTGTCCGAAAATTGTTAGCCAGATAAGGATGAAAAGAAATTTCTTCATGTTTAAGGAGTGCACAAAACTAGCGGTCCTTAACCATATTTATAACTCCATATATGCAGGGAAAAATAGTAGAATACTTCAATGAAAAATCACTACCATTACAGTGGTAGTGATTTCAAGTTATTTCTGAGAAGAAATTTTAGTGATTTATTATTACAACTGAGCCGGTTTTATTCTTTGATTCATTATAGACATGGTAATAAAAAGTTCCGGCAGGCAGACTGGATGTATTGATTTGAGTTTTGTTTGATTGGTTTGTCTGTTCCACAATTACTCTTCCCATAATATCAAAGATTAAGAACGAAAACAGATGGCTTGATTTTGCTGCTATGCTGATCACTGAATTACCAACCTCATTTGTCACTAAAAATTCAGAAGCGGACTCATCAGACACTGTTATTCCCGAACTATATTCCTGAATTTGAATGTCCCTGCAAATTTCATTTCCGATAGCATCAAGTACGCATATATGATGTATACCTACTGGCAAATTTTCAACAGTCATTCCGTTCACAGTTCCAATACCGGATGGAACATGTACCTGATAGTTTGGAACACCACCCCATACGGAAACATCAACTGAACCGTTTAAGCATCCAATACAGCTCGTTCCTTCTGAGCGAAAATCCGCATTGAATTTGCGATAGTAATATTTTGAGTGTCTTTGATAGGTCTCGGATAGATTAGTTCCCGCATGACTAAAATTGAGTGAGCTGTTCCCTGAAGCATCGTATTCAAAATAGTTGTGTTCGTACACCCATGCTTGAGAACTTCCTTTGGTTTGTGCGCCATGTTGTTCCGTTTTCTGGCCAAAGCCATTATAGTTCACTGTAAGTGTGTATTCAAAGTCGAGTTCCGATTCAACGTAATTAGTGTCAGGATCAGAGTAGACATAGGAATAAAAATCTCTACTAATTTTTTGAGTGTTATTCCCTGAGAAATATACGTATGCTGAAGTTTGCTGAAGGAGAAAATCAGGCGAAGAATAAAAGAAAACTGAATCGTTGGTTAATTCCGAAGTTGCCTGACTGTAGGAATATTTTTTAATACTCACTGTATCCCAGCTAGAGCCATTCCGGCTTTTCCATAAATCAGAGATCAGCAGCCCGTTTGAATTATAAGAAAGTAGATGTTGATCTGTCAGATTCCAGTTTCCTGAAATCCGGGTATAGCTTAGAATAGAGCTGTCCATTAACTGTTGAGAATAGCTATACTCGTGTTTAGTTGTAGCATTCCAGCTATTTGAGCTGAATTGATAGTTAATTTCAGAACTCAGTTTTCCTGAAGTATTATAGATATTTTCTGTTTTATTTTTCGGGATGAATGTTGTTCCATTCCAGTCTAACTTGACCTGTTCGGTGATACTACCTGCACTATTGTAGAGAAATGTTTCCGCTTTGTTATTTTCCCAGGCGGTTCCATTCCATAGACGCCTTGTTTTTGATTCAACTCTGCCTGAGCTGTTCAGACTGTCAATATTCTGAATGTTATAAGTCCATGGACCGAGTGAATCTCCTGCCGTTTCGGAAATTGTTACAATGACAGAATCAACTTGCGCGAAAGTTGATCCGGAGATTAGCAGTAATAAGAAGAAAGATAAATTGATGCGGGATAAATAGCTCATAGGAATTGTTAATTGATTCCCTATAATATCCCCTAAACTTGGTGAACGCCGTTTTTATTTGGTAAACGTCGGGTATTCGTTGATAAGCAGTCCCGATGAATGGAAGAATGACAACCTTTAAATACCTGAAAAATCAACTTAATCCTTACCTTGACGACATATCATCATTACTTTTATTGACCTTATCCCTCAGTTTTTCCTTAAAAAAAGCAACCCTGTCTAAAACTGTTGGATTTGATGAACCGATTATTTGGGCTGCCAATATCCCGGCATTTTGCGCAGCATTTAAGGCTACTGTGGCAACAGGCACGCCATTTGGCATTTGAAGAATAGACAAAACCGAATCCCAGCCATCAATTGAATTCGTTGATTTAATCGGAACGCCGATGACAGGCAGAGGTGTAAGTGATGCTACCATCCCAGGTAAATGAGCGGCACCTCCGGCACCGGCAATAATTACTTTAAGTCCTCTTTCAACTGCATTTTTTGCATACTCGTACATCCTTTCCGGAGTACGATGTGCGGAAACAATTGATATCTCATAGGAGATATGTAATTCGTCAAGAATTATTGCTGCCTCATTCATGATAGCGAGGTCACTCTGGCTTCCCATAATTATTCCAACTTGTGTCAGCTTGCTCATTTTGTAATCATTTAAAATATTTTTGTTGAACCGGATTGTTGCTTGTAAACGAAGTGGTATTTGATTAAATCTCAATTCCGGCAATTACTCTGATTTTCTTTTTAACTATCAACGCTTTTCTTTTTGCTTCTTCCATTGAATCGTCAAGTATCGTTATATGCCCCATTTTTCTAAATGGTTTTGTGATTCTCTTTCCATAGAGGTGAAGATAGACTTCTTCCATGGCTAAGACTTCTTCAATTCCCTCATAAATAGCCGGACCGGTGTGGCCGGGCTCTCCTAGTAAATTAACCATAACTGAAGGCTTTGTAATTTTAGTGCTTCCAAATGGAAGACCAAGTATTGCACGGAGATGTTGGTCATATTGAGAGCAACTATTTCCTTCAATGGTCTGATGGCCACTATTATGAGGACGTGGGGCAATTTCATTAACCAGAATTTCACCATCTTTCGTGAGAAACATTTCTACTGCCAAAACCCCTACAATCTGCAATGCCTTAGCAACTTGCAGGGCAATATTTACCGCAAGTTCTTCCTGAGCCTTGCTCATCGAACCTGGTGAAAAGAGGAATTCAACAAGATTCGCTTTGGTGCTAAACTCCATATCTACAGGAGGGTAGGCAACCATTTCGCCTTTAGCATTCCGGGCAACGATAACAGAAATTTCTTTTTCAAAATCAATTAGTTTTTCAAGAATACTTGGACCGGTGAGTGCGCTGGTAATATCAGATAAGGCTTGAAGCTTCAACACGCCACGTCCATCATAACCTCCATATCTCAGTTTTTGCATACATGGGAACATTCCTGAATACCGCCCAATGTGTTCAACAGAATCAATCAAGTGAAATTCGGCTGTAGGTATTCCATGAGTTCTGAAAAAGATCTTCTGAGATCCCTTATCCTGAACGAGAGATATTATACGAGGTTGAGGATAAACAACGAGACCTTCCTTCTCTAAAAGAGCCAAGGCTTCAACGTTAACATGCTCTATTTCAATGGTCAGGATATCCGTATTCTTCCCGAAATTGTACACTGTTTCGAAATCATTGAAAGAACCTTCGACGAAATTATCAGTCAGGTATTTACATGGGGCATCGGAGTCAGGATCCAGTACACTGGAAGAAATCGTGTAATCTGAGGCCTTTTGAAGCAACATACGGCCCAATTGCCCTCCACCAAGGATGCCCAGGCGAAGTTTATCATAAAAATTTGGTTTCATTTGGGATGCAAATTACTCATAAGTTTTCCTTCCGAATAACAGAATAATTTAAACATATAAGATTGGGAAGGCAAGTCTTAAATCTTACTTTTGCGCAACTTTCAAGATCTTATGGAGCGAATTATAATAAAAGACAAGACTTTTACCATTAATATTTCCAAAGCCAGAATCCAGGAAAGAATTGCTGAAATGGCAAAGGAGATCAATAATGATATGACAGGGAAATCTCCTGTATTTCTTTGTGTACTCAATGGGGCTTTTCTTTTTGCCTCCGATATTTTCAGGTTAATGAATATTGAATGCGAAATTTCATTTCTACGGGTGTCTTCTTATGAGGGTACCAAATCAACAGGTAAAGTTAAAAGCATGGTGGGGGTTACAGATAATTTGAAGGACAGAACAGTCGTCATTTTAGAAGACATTGTAGATACAGGTGATACTGCAATATATCTTCTTAAAGAACTGGAAAAGCATCAACCAAAGGAAATTCGCTTTGCAAGTTTGTTGTTTAAACCAAATGCGCTCAGACAGGATGTGAAATTGGATTATATTG
The DNA here is from genome assembly GCA_964355885.1 of uncultured Flavobacteriales bacterium. Lineage (GTDB taxonomy): Bacteria > Bacteroidota > Bacteroidia > AKYH767-A > 2013-40CM-41-45 > QQVM01. Next base: position 20,259 of record CAYHFJ010000033.1, on the reverse strand, counting down.
GTTTTGAAGTGCCAAATGATTTTCTTGTAGGATATGGGCTTGATTACGATGGCTTGGGCAGAAATCTACAGGATATTTATAAACTGGCGGAAAAATGATCTAACGGTAAATTCCCAATGCAGCGAGGTAATCAATTTCTTATATTCGTGCAAGAATCAAAAAATAAAAGTCGCCTCAAGAGGCAATACACTAACTGATTTATAATTATGTTGAACATTGTCTTGTTTGGACCGCCGGGAGCCGGAAAAGGAACTCAATCAACCAACCTTATTGAACAATATCAGTTGGTACACTTATCTACAGGAGATATTCTGCGGGCTGAAGTAAGCAATAAAACAACACTCGGACTGGAAGCAAAGAAATTGATGGACGAGGGTTTATTGGTGCCGGATGAAGTAGTAATCAGAATGATTGAAGCAAGAATTGATGTAAACCGGAATGCGAAAGGATTTATCTTTGACGGTTTTCCTCGCACAACTAAACAGGCTGAAGCTTTGGATCACATGCTGGAGCGAAAAAACACTTCAATTACAATGATGATTGCCCTTGAAGTAGAAGATGATGAGTTGGTGCGTCGTCTCCTTAATCGTGGGAAAGATTCCGGCCGTCCTGATGATCAGAATGAAGCGGTAATAACCAAACGGATAGTTGAATACAATTCCAAGACAGCACCTCTCAAAGACTATTATAGTAATCAGGGGAAATTTTTTGGAGTAAAAGGTATTGGGAGTGTTGGAGAGATCTTCAATAGGTTAAATGCGGTAATAGAAAAAAACAGTACTTATTAATAGTTGACTTCTCAGCTCTTTTCCTGCGTTTAAAAATGAGTTTTATAATAATGCTAATTGGCCTTCGTGCTGCTTATTAATGGCCTCAAAAAATTTCGTTGACTTTGTAAAAATATGCTGTCGCAGTGGTGCGGGTGGTGCGGGTGCTGTCCATTTTCACCGCGATAAAAACACCGCAAAAGGTGGCCCCGATGGGGGTGATGGAGGAAGAGGCGGGCACATTATTCTCAGAGGGAACAAGCAACTCTGGACTTTACTCCACCTCAAGTACCGTAAACATGTTATTGCTGAAGAAGGGCAAAATGGTTCAGGAGCATTAAAGACCGGACATGAAGGGAAAGATGAAATACTGGAAGTTCCGATTGGTACTATTGCAAAAGATGCCGAGACTGATGAGGTGCTCTTTGAGATTACTGAAGACGGACAGGAGACTATCATTGCGCAAGGTGGAAGAGGGGGGAAGGGGAATAATTTTTTCAAATCGGCTACTTTACAAACTCCACGTTTTGCACAACCGGGTGAGCCGGGTGTTGAGGAATGGAAAATTCTTGAATTAAAATTGCTTGCCGATGTTGGTTTAGTTGGTTTTCCTAATGCAGGAAAATCAACACTTTTATCTGTTGTAAGTGCCGCTAAACCGGAGATAGCAGATTATGCATTTACTACATTAGTCCCCAATCTTGGAATGGTAAGTTATCGTGAAGGAAAATCTTTCGTCATGGCAGATATTCCGGGTATAATTGAAGGAGCTCATACAGGCAAAGGACTTGGTTTGCGATTTCTTCGCCACATTGAACGGAACTCCATTTTACTTTTCATGATACCTTGTGACAGTAAAAATATCCGGGAGGAATATTCAATTTTGTTGAACGAACTAAAACAATTCAACCCTGAATTACTGGATAAATCAAGAGTGCTGGCGATTACGAAATCAGACATGCTAGATAAGGAACTTATTGAAGAAATGAGAAAGGAGATTCCAACAGATATCCCAAGTGTTTTCATATCATCGGTTGCCCAATATGGAATTGGAGAATTGAAGGATCTGTTGTGGAAAGAATTGAATAAATAATTGTCCCGGATGCTGCAGGTACTCAAAGATCTGGATGTAGCGCTTTTTCTGATGCTGAATCAGCTTCACCATCCGGTGCTGGATTTTTTGTTTTATTGGATCAGTAATAAATTCCTATGGATTCCGCTTTATGCCTACCTCCTTTGGTATTTATATAATAAAGAAAAACGCAACTTTCCAGCTCTGATCATTGCTATTATTATCGCTATCACTTTGAGCGACCAGATTGCTTCTACAGTATTAAAGCATCTGGTCATGCGTTTGCGACCTTGTCATGATCCTTCCATCGCAGCGCAGGTTCACACTGTGTACGGATATTGCGGTGGTTTGTATGGTTTTGTTTCTTCACATGCGTCGAATTCTTTTGCACTACTTGCTTTTATTTTGACTCTGCTTCGGGGTCAGGTATGGACATTCAGATATTATTTGGTATTTTGGGCCTGCTTACATTCTTACAGCAGGATTTATCTGGGGGCACACTATCCCGGCGATATTGTCGGAGGAGCTTTACTCGGTGGTATCATTGGTTATAGTATGGCAAGATTTTTTTTATATTATAAAAGGATCAGGTATCCATTTAATAACGATTCGAAGTCTGTTAATGAACAATAATTTATTCCCGACTCAATATGATTCAGCGTCACTCGATTTTATTTCTTTGTCTGTTCGTCACTCTTCACGCCTCAGGTCAGAAATTAACTAACACTAACACGAACACTACAGGTAAACCTGCTTTAGTGGTAGGAATTGTCGTTGATCAGATGCGTTATGATTACCTTTTCCGATTCAAAGAGAAATTCGCCGCAGGTGGATTTGCCCGTTTGATACAGAATGGATTTTTATGTAAGAATGTGAATTTCGCTTACGTCCCAACTCATACTGCACCCGGTCATGCCAGCATATTTACCGGAACAACCCCTTCGGTACATGGAATTATAGGCAATGACTGGTTCGACAGGAACACCAGAAGGGAAATGTATTGCGTTGGTGATAATACGGTTAATCCCGTAGGGACGACTTCCATTTCAGGAAAGATGTCACCCAAAAATCTTTACTCAACAACTTTCGCGGATGAATTAAGGCTGAGCACAAATTTCAGGTCAAAGTCATTTGGCTTATCATTAAAAGATCGTGGTGCAATTTTACCTGTAGGTCATACTGCAAATGCCGCCTACTGGCATGATCCATATTTAAATAATTGGGTCAGTAGCACTTATTATATGCAAGATCTCCCGCAATGGGTCATTGCCTTTAATGAAAGAAAGATTTCTGATTCATTACTTTCAAAACCATGGAATACATTGTTGCCAATAAAAACATACACTGAAAGCGGGCCCGATAATAATTCGTATGAAGGTTTATACAGAGGAGAGAAAGCACCGGTTTTTCCTCACGATCTTCCTGCCTTACGTAAGGATGAATCAGAGCTTATCCGAAAAACTCCTTTTGGAAATACATATACCAGGATGTTTGCAGAGGCATTAATCAATGGCGAAAAATTAGGCAAGGGATCGGAATGTGATGTGCTAACTGTCAGTTTTTCTTCACCTGATTATATCGGGCATATGTATGGAACCAATGCCATTGAACTCGAAGACACTTACATCAGACTTGATCGTGAAATTGAACTGTTTTTAACTTTTCTTGACAAAACTATCGGAAAGGATAAGTATATTTTATTTCTTACTGCTGATCATGGAGCCGCGCATAATCCTGCCTATTTGCGTGACAATAAAATTCCTGCTGATTTCATAAACAGTTATGGAATATCTGATTCTATTCGTGCTTTTATTAATCGTAATTACAATGATACATCCATGCTACTGGATGTTTCTTCAGGGGCAGTTTATTTTAATCTGGATTATCTCGCGGGAAAAAAACTTGATATTTCTGCAATAGAGAAAAGATGCGCGCAATATATTTCCGGATTAACAGGAGTTGCCGCAGTATTAACTTCTGAGGAGTTGAAAAATGGACAGTCTCAGAAATCTTATTTGAGTTTTTATCAGAATGGCTATTATCCGGGAAGATCTGCAGATATTCTTATCCAGTACAGACCAGGTTGGCTTTCCTGGTATAACAAAACTGGTACCACCCATGGTGCAGCCTATAGTTATGATACGCATGTGCCGTTAATCTTTTATGGTCCCGGAATAAAGGCCGGCTCCACAGTGAGTCCTGTTAATATCAGTGATATTGCTCCGACAATTTCAACCTTGCTGAATATTGAATACCCTAATGGATGTACCGGTCATCCTATTCAACCAATGTTAGATTAGGTGATTCGATTTTGCATTTTATTGGCCAAAAAGACATATTCTTTTGCCTCATCAAGCTGTGCAGGCTCTTGAAATTTCGATTCTGGTCTGTGTTTTTTCCTTTCACCTTTCAAAAGGGAACATTCATCCCTGCTTTAATTCCATTCACCCATTTGACAGGCTGTTGAAAAATGTCCTCTAAATTGTTGTTAAAGTGCTGGTTTTTAATGAAAGAAATGTGTATTTTTGAGATTCGTACTTGAAGTGGGTTGAGAGTACACGATGGAGATGATTATCGCGAAAAAAAATCTTAAATAAACCTGTCATTATGGGTAAATCTATTCTTTCTACGGGCATTTTTTTTATCACCGCAGGCCTGCTTTTTTTATTTCAAGTTCAGGAGGTTCGAGGGAGCCATGCTATGGGTGCCGATCTGACTTATGAATGTTTAGGTCCGAATCAATACCGATTGACGTATTCTTTTTACAGAGATTGTTCCGGAATTACGGCCCCTTCAAGTGTGAGTGTAAATTTTGAATCTTCGTGTTTTGGTTCAGGGACTGTTTCTCTCACTCCAACTCTTGGAAGTCCAACACGAATTTCGGCAACCTGTCCCGGAGTAGCTACGACTTGCAATGGGGGAAGCTATACCGGTATTGAGGAATGGATTTATACAGGAATTGTGAATCTTCCAGGGCCATGTGCTGACTGGAAATTCAGTTATGCGGAATGCTGCAGGAATTCTGCCATTACAACTGTTGACAACGCTTCATCCAATGATTTATATGTGTACAGCCTTTTAAACAGTATTGCTGCGCCCTGCAATAATTCTCCGACTTTTAGTAATAAACCTGTTCCTTTTGCCTGTGTTGGCCAGCGTTTTTGTTTTAATCATGGTGCTACAGATGCCGATGGAGATTCTATCACATATCAGTTAATCACCCCTCTGGATGCCGCGAATACTCCGATCACATATGATCCTCCATATTCAAATACTCAACCCGTACTTTCTGCACCTCCTGTAATTTTTAATTCAATATCTGGAGATATCTGTATGGTACCTACACAGGCAGATGTTACTGTCTTCGCGGTTCTTGTAAGCGAATATAGAAATGGTGTATTAATCGGGCAGGTAGAACGGGATATACAGCTTACTGTTAATGCATGTAATAATTTTCTTCCTAATCTCACAGGAATGAATGGCACACCTTTCTTCACAAAGAAAATTTGTGCAAATGTTCCATTTAATTTTTGGGCAGCCTCCATCGATGCGGATGTCGCGGATTTAACAACAATTGACTGGGATTTCGGAATTCCGGGTGCTACTCTTACTATGACAAATACAAACAGGGATTCAGCATATTTTAGTTGGACTCCAACCACTGCTGATATTTCTAACTCACCATATTGTTTCACTGCTACTGTAAAAGATAATCACTGCCCTTATCTTGGACAACAGATTTTTTCCTTTTGCTTTACGGTGTGTGGTGTGGAAGCAGACGCGGGAATAGATCAAGTTGTGACATGTGGAGCCGTTGCGAATTTAACAGGTACATCTACGGGTGGATGCGGCGCGTTAAGCTATCGATGGTTGCCTGGCGGAACCGTCGGGGCATCGTTGAACGGTGTTGGAGTCGGTGATTATTTTCTGGAGGTAACTTCAGGTGTAGAAACTGCAACTACCTCCGCATGCAAAGATACTGACATGGTTTCTGTACTTCCCGGTGTGGATGTCTCGGTTTCCAATTTTAATTTCTTAACCAACTGCAGCGGTTTGCCTGTGCAATTCACCGATGCAAGTACCAATGCCGTTTCCTGGTCATGGGATTTTGGTGATTTGAGTACAAGTACCAACCGGAATCCAACACATACTTACTCAGCAAATGGTACCTATACAGTAACACTTACGGTCACTTCTCCTTCAGGATGTGTAGGTGTTTCAACACAGCAAGTCATTATAAATACAAATATTCCGACAGCCATTTTTAATGCGCCTCCGAAGTGTGCAGGTACCGTTTCCAGTTTTACAGATTTAACGACAGGAGGGCCGATTTCCACCTGGTCATGGAATTTTAATGATCCTGCAAGTGGAGCGAATAATACTTCTGTGGCTCAGAATCCGACACATACTTTTTCTGGCTCGGGTACTTATCTGGTGACTTTGAATGTAACTAATACCAGTGGTTGCACAAATCAGGTTCAACAAAATGTGGTAGTAAATCCCAATCCGGTTGTTGCTGTAAGTGATGCACAGATTTGTCTGGGCGATCAGACATCTCTCGCCGCACCTGCAGGTTATATAACATATACCTGGACTCCGGGAGGAAACACTCAGACTATCATAGTTTCACCTGTGGTAAATACTGCTTATTCACTTACAGTCGTTGATGCCAATACCTGTCAGGGAAGCGATGTTGTCAATGTTACAGTAAACCCATTACCAATAGCGTTAGCAGGAGCTGACCAGACAATATGCGAGGGCACATCAGCGAATTTGACCGGAGGAGGAGCAGGGGCGGGAGGAGCATATCTCTGGACTCCCGGAAATCTTGCAGGTCAGAATGTAACCGTATCTCCTGTTGTAAGCACTGACTTCACGGTTACCGCGACTGATATCTTAGGATGTTCCAATACTGATCAGTTAAGAATTACGGTAAATCCAATGCCTGTTGTTGATGCGGGAAATGACGGTGGTATTTGTAAGGGTAGCTCAACCATGCTTTCAGCTACGGCAGGAGGCGGTAGTTATCTCTGGACTCCGGGAGGTTTCGCAACTTCATCCATTACCGTTTCGCCATCTGTAACTACTACATATACGATAACCGTTAGTGATGGCATCGGTTGCGCGGGAATTGATGAAGTTACCGTTGTAGTGAATCCATTACCTGTCGCTGCCTTTAATACTTCAGCACCGGTTTGTATCGGAACTTCGGTTTCATTCAGCGATATTTCAAATATTCCAACCGGTAGTATCAATAACTGGTTATGGTTATTCGGAGATGGACAAACATCGGCTGTCCAGAATCCAAATTCGACCTACTCAACTGCCGGAGGGTTCAACGTAAAATTACTTGTGACGTCAAATGCAGGCTGTAAAGATTCAACGATAAATGTGGTGAATATTAACCCACTTCCTGTTGCCAATGCCGGTAACGATGCCGGAATTTGTCCCGGATTTAACACAAATCTTACCGGTGCAGGGGGTACTCAGTATCTATGGAATCCGGGAGGGTTTAATACCGCTACAATAAATGTAAGTCCTGTTACAACTACCACTTATACACTTCAAGTAACTGATGCAAATGGATGTGTAAATACAGATCAGGCTCAAGTAGTTGTTAATCCGGTTCCATTGGCTAATGCCGGGACGGATCAGAATATTTGTTTTGGTGATGCCACTTCATTGTTTGCTTCAGGGATTGGGAATTATACATGGACGCCGGGGAATGTAAATACAGCTAATTATAATGTTAGCCCATCCGGTACGACCACCTATACAGTGAGAGTTGTTAATATTCATGGATGTGAAGCATCAGATCAGGTTACGGTTCAGGTTAATCCTTTGCCGGTTTCGACTTTTTCTAATACAGGTCCTGTTTGTCAGAAATCAAATGTCAGTTTCACTGACCTTTCTGGTGTTAATGCCGGAAGTATCAACTCCTGGGAATGGGATCTTGGAAACGGAATATTGAGCACTACACAAAATCCTTCCTTGCCATATAATAATGCAGGAACTTACAATGTTAATCTCATTGTTACAACCGACAAGGGTTGCAAGGATACTTCGTATCAGATACTCACAATCTGGGCGGAACCAATCGCATCTTTTGTCAACACGAATGTATGTGAAGGAATCCCGATTCAGTTTACTAACACATCATCAATCTCAGATGCAAGTCCGATGAATTACTCCTGGGATCTTGGAGACGGGTCGGCATCTGTCAATGCATCACCTTCTCATTTGTATACGAGCTATGGCAGTTACCCGGCTTCATTGACTGTAACTTCGATAAATGGGTGTACAAATAATATTTCGAGAGCAGTCAATGTCTTTGCTCTTCCAACAGCAAATTTTGCTTTTGATCCTGCTTGTGAGGACAGCCCGGCACAGTTCAATGACCGGAGCTCTGTCCCTGAAGGAAATGTGAACTCGTGGTACTGGACTTTTGGAGATGGAAATATTGGTACACTTCCAAGCCCATCTCACACTTATACAAATCAGGGAAGTTATCCGATACATTTATTGATTTCCACTGACCATGGTTGTCAGGATAGTACTGATGGCATGATTCGTATAATTCCAAGACCTGTAGTAGATTTCCTTACTGAAAGCGCTTGTCAGGGCACAGTTGTTCAACTTACGGATCAATCCTTTCCGATTACCGGTTCAATAGTTCAATACACATGGAATTTTGGGGATGGAAGCAGTACTTCAGCTCAGAATCCATCTCATCTTTATTCGTCATGGGGATGGTATGAAGTTTCATTGACTGTTGTAACAGATAGCGGTTGTTCTACAACATTGACTCGCCCTAATGCTTTACAAATTTATCGTGCACCTGATGCTTTATTTTCAAGTAGCGATGAGCAGGCAAGTGATATTTACCCCTTAATTAATTTTGTCAATCAGACAGGCAGTCCAGGATTTTATTATTGGAATTTTGGTGATGGCACTGTATCGGAAGATTATTCACCAACTCACATGTATCCGAGTGTTGGTGTCTATGACGTTCAGCTCATAACAATTGATTTGAATGGTTGTGTTGACTCAATCATGAGCCGGGTTGAGATAAAGCCAACTTCCACTATTTATATTCCAAATGCATTCTCACCAAATGGTGACAAACGGAATGATTTTTTCAAAGTGTATACTTCTAATGTAGTAAGACTTGAAGCTCAGGTTTTTGACCGTTGGGGACTAAAAGTTTTTGAATGGGATTCTTTGGATGGAGGATGGGACGGTATTGTTAAAGGCAATCCTGTTCAATCAGACGTTTATGTTTACCGTGTTTCAACTGTAGATGTAAATAATAAGCGGGAAACCAGAATCGGTCATGTGAGTTTAGTCCGGTAGTTCTTAATATTTAGTTAAAGCGGCTGTATTCAATGTAATACAGCCGCTTTTTTTTTGTTGAAAACAATGCTGATAAAATATTTAATAACACTGAATGATATTTTTGGTGAAGCCTAACTTTGTGAAGAGGTTGTGCGTATACGATTCCGTCTAAATTCACCCATACTGCGCCAGCAGTAAACCCAAAATCCACTATGTCAGAGTTGAAAAGTAAGCATGAAATGGTGATTGATATTGTCAACCAGGTTGCATCAATCGCCGCTAAGCTCGGTATTGTTCATAATACTACAGACGACGTGTCTCTGGATGGACGTCATATCACAATCAGAGGGAATAAGTTATTGTATTTTGGGTCATGTGGTTATTTAGGTTTGGAACATGATGCCAGACTTAAGCAAGGAGCCATTGACGCGATCAATCGCTACGGAACACAATTCTCATCTTCCCGGGCTTATGTTTCTTCATCATATTATCAACAATCAGAGGAGCTGCTGAGTAAAATATTCAATAATAAGCCACTTCTGCTGTTGCAGTCTCTCACCGTTGGTCACATGTCTAATATTCCTGTCATAGTCGGGAACGACGATGCAGTTATTTTAGATTCGCAGGTTCATGATAGTGTTCAAACTGCGGTACAACTCTTAAAAACTCGCGATGTACATGTTGAAGTGATCCGGCATAACCGCATGGATATGTTGGAGAGTAGGATTAAAGCCTTGAAGAATAATTATCAGAAAATCTGGTACATGGCGGATGGTGTATACAGTATGCAAGGTGATTTTGCACCTGTTAAAGATTTATTCCGAATGGCAGATCAATATGAGCAACTACATCTTTATATCGATGATATACATGGAATGAGTTGGGCAGGACCTCATGGGTCAGGATACGTCTTGAGCCAAGGGGATTACCATCCCAGATTATACCTGACTACTGGTTTAACCAAAGCTTTCGGTACTGCAGGAGGTTTGTTAATATTCCCTGAAGAAGCTATTTATAACCTGTTAAAAAATACCAGTAAAGCATTCATTTTTTCTATTCAGATGCCTCCAATGGTTCTGGGAGCCACTATTGAGGCGGCGAAGATTCATTTAAGCGATGAAATCTACACCCTGCAAGATGAAATGAAATTAAAGATGGAGTTTTTTAACTCTAAAGCAAAAAGTCTCGGACTTCCTTTGATTAACGAAACACTTTCTCCGATAGGTTTTATTGGAGTTGGTAAACCGGACGTTGGATATAACATGGTGCGTCGTATGATGAATCAGGGATATTATTTTAACCTTAGTGTATTCCCGAGCGTTTCCTACAACAATACTGGTCTGCGGATTCCGGTAAATCGCCTGAATACATTTGAGGATATTGAAAATCTGCTCACGGAGATATCTGTTCAGCTTCCTCAGGCACTGTCAGATTCTCAGTCAAGTATGTCAGAAATATTTAAACACTTCAAATTGGTTGCCTGATTTGATTTATATTCACTAAATAAAAAAAGCCCGGTTAACCGGGCTTTTTTATTTTGCAATAAATCTATCGATTTTAAGGCTGTTCACATAACTGCCAAAAGTTGTTAAGAACTCCAACCGATGCTACAAAGTTCTCGAAAGAAATAGGCTTAAGGATATAACCTGCTACATTGTAATTATAAGCTTCGAATCTGTCTTTATCATCATTGGAGGTGGTCATTACAAACACACTGATTGTGTGTAGTTCTTTATCCGCTCTCAATTCTTTAAGAAACTCTAGGCCATTCATTTTTGGCATATTGATGTCAAGGAGAATTATGCGCGGAGTCGGAGTGATTTTCTGCGCCCCGTTAAGTCCACGAAGCAAATCAAGTGCTTCAACACCATTATGAGCAATAGTGAGCGGGTTAGAAATATTGCTCTTCTTAAAAGCACGTTGTACATTCATACAATCCACTTCATCATCGTCGACAAGCAGTATATTGACTATTTTTTCCATAATTACACGAAATTTTACGAAAAAGGGCATTGTTGAGTTACAATCTTTTCCGAAACGATGACTTCAAAAATAGGAATTAATTTCGTTCTATAGTGATTTCATTTAATATTCCTTTGTTGCCACAAAATGAAATACTTATAAAATTCAACATGTCAAGCGGGATTCTTGGTAAAATGTCCTGATTTCTTACAATTCGGAATCAAAAGATGTAATTTAGCGTAAGATTGAATACACCATATAATACATAACAAGGTCATGAAAAATTTCTTTCGATCCATCTTCCGGAAAAATTTCTATGAAAGCATTCCGTACGAGGATCTGATGTCAAGGCAGCGATTTACCTTGTTCAGAATTTTCACCTACACTGCATTTATAGCAAGCATAGCTTCTGCTTTACAAATTCAGGCACCCTTTGCCGAACCTCAAGTGGTGGTTGTTATTTTATGTGTACTGGCTCTGGTCATTCTGATTAATTTCTTTGTAGTTAAGACCCATGATCGGCTTCCGGTGGCATACATGATAACTGTATTTGCCGGTTTTCTCGTTGTGCATATTCAGGCCTACAGTGCAGGAGGATTAATCAACTCTGGTACTATCTATCTGACGGTATTATTAATGACTGCATTCATGCTTTTAGGAACAAAAGCAGGAAAGTGGTTCACCCTGATGGCAATCGGGAGTGTAGGTGTATTGTTTTATGCAACTGAATTTACGACATGGACCTCTTATGCTATGTTTCAGGATGATATTCATCTGATTCGACAGGATGCCTTGACGACGTTCATTCTTGGTTTATTTCTTGTCGCTGCACAGAGTAATTATATGAATAGCGGAAAGAATGTTATTATCGAAAGGATAACACTTCAAAAAAATCAGCTTGAAGTGAGTAACAAGAAATTACAACAATACACAGTGCATCTGGAGCGAACTAACCGTGAATTGGACAAGTTCGCATCTATAGTGTCGCACGATCTTAAAGCACCTTTGAGAGCTATTGGAAACCTGACAGGATGGATTGAAGAAGACGCGGGCGACACGCTTGTCCCCGAGGCCAGAGTTCACTTTAATATGATCAAACAGCGTGTGACACGGATGGAGGATTTGATTAATGCTATCCTTGATTATTCAAGAGCAGATGAACGAACAGGTGAAGATGAAAAAATAGTCACTAAAAGATTAATTGAAGAAACTCTTGATTTCATTGGGAAACCGGAAAATGTAGTCCTTACTATAGAACCGGGTATGCCGGAGATGGTAAGTGATAAAACGAGATTGCAACAGGTGTTTTCAAACCTCCTTGGAAACGCTATAAAGTATTGTGATAAGAATGAAATTCACATTGATGTATCAGTGAAAGAAAGCCCGGATTACTGGGAATTTTCTGTCAAAGATAATGGTCCCGGTATTGAATCTCAGTATCACGAAAAGGTATTTATCATCTTCCAGACACTTAACAGGAGGGATGATGTAGAAAGTACAGGCGTTGGTTTAGCTATTGTTAAAAAAATTATTGAAGACCAAGGCGGTAAGATTTGGGTAGAATCAGATGGGCAGAATGGCTCAGATTTCCGGTTTCAATGGCCTAAAGTTAAAAAAGAGAAGGATTCAATATTAATTGCAGCCCCGATCATCGTGTAAGAACAGGGCACAATTGACACAACTCTTCGCTGGAGTTCGAGTTATATTGCTTAGAAAAAAGAACACTCCATGCGAAAAGGAAAAATCAACAACGAAGAAACACACAAGGCGATCCTGAAAGTCATCACAATTCCACAGGATCGCAAACAAATCGAAACGGAGATTGACAGACACGTTAAAAGTATTCAGTCATTGATTCAACGTCTTGGGCCACCGGAAAGACAAAAATACTACAACGGCTTATTGTCTCATCTTCTTGCAGAGGAGGTAACTTATCCAATGGAAAGAAAAAGCGCATCAGTTACGTCCAGAGAGCGTGATTATAGCAGACTTAGTGAGCATGAGCTGGGACTCATCCGCGAATTGTCGGCACAGATTAACCATCTTTACAATAACATTGGAGATACGGTTTCCTGAAATATTCATTTCACATTAAACCAAAAAGAGTGCCATGAAATAATCATGGTGCTCTTTTAATTTGAATCGCTTGTATTACTGTTTTAATGCATTTTCCATGGAGCCAATTCTGAAAACGGGATAACGCCTGAGTCCCTTTTCAAAATATTTAGAATTTTTATAGATGAAATACAACTGAGCAAAAGAATCGGATGCGAAGGAAGGGTCACTAAGCTTCAGTGATTCAAATTTAGTTTTCAGTTCAATATTTTCTTTCAGGATATCCAAGGCAATATCTTCAAATGCATAACTTGAGAACCATTCTTTTTGCTGAAGAATTGCATCAAAAAAGCCCCAGTTGAAATAGCTGTCTGTTGAAACCGGTTCTAATGTTTCAATGATGTATCGACTACCTTCCTGAAAAACAGGTATAAGATAATCGCCTTCTTTCACCTGTATGATTTCCTTTTTAAGATGCACCTTTGTATTACTGTGGAGATAATGACCTTCATAGGGCTGATTAACGGTATTAAAGTCGTCAACATAATAAACACCGGCCAGAGTGGTGCTATCTTGTTTAACCGGTATCAAACGTATCTTATTAGCATGCAGCAGTTGGATTGCTTTTTTCCAGGCTTGAGGAATGAGGTAATATAATGGTGCCTCTATCGTGTCCTGCGCTATGTAATAATTGTAATAGCGGAGTTTTTTCTTAAACGGTTTATCGCGATCATAAAATAACCGATTCAGCCCGGTCACCTCACTGGTACGATAACCATGTTCGTAACCATCAAACGAAATCAAGTCGAACCTGGTAGTATCAACTTCCCAGTTTATCGGAAATTGGAGTCTGAATTGATTTTCTTTTCTGGCTTCCTTCCTTATCAAAGAAATTTCTTTATACTTTTCTTCGCACACCGCGAGGAGCGAGTTTAATAGAAGTTCAGTTGCATGTACCCTTTGGGTAAAAGGTTTCAGCATATGTGATTCACTGATGAAACCGAAAGTATTGAAGAGAGTTGTGTAACCAGTTCCAAAACGGGGGGATTCTAAAAATGCAATCATTCCACTATCCGGTGGCAGATCCCATGAAAATGTTTCTATATATGGACTCATTTCTGACCCGTAATCTTTCATCTTTTTAAACAGGGCAGGGGTAAGAATCTTATTCATATACTCACCCTGACGAGGGTACATTTTATTATGTTGAGATGAAATCAATGTCATTGTATACTGGTAATCCGCGCCATCGCTCACATGCGTGTCAATAAAAACTTCAGGATCCCATTGCCGGTATATTTTTATCCATGACAGCATATTCTGAGAATCAGCTTTTATAAAATCCCGGTTGAGATCAAGGTATTGACCATTTCCACGAAAGCCATACTCCAGTGGGCCATTTTGGTTCACTCTGCTGCAGCAACCTCTTTCCAGAGCACCTTCAATATTCATTATAGGAATTATGCAGATAGCGACATGTTCAGGCAGGTTTTTTCCTCCATCCGCTAAAAGTTTTTCAGCAAGTAACAAACTGGCATTAATTCCATCAGGTTCTCCCGGGTGAATTCCGTTATTAATTAGCAGAGTAAGTATGCCCAGTTCATGCAGTCTTTCCGGATGAAAAATTCCAGTTTTTGTAATTACAAACAGGTGAATGTTTTGCCCTCCATCTGTTTCTCCATAAGGTATTAATTTGGCATAGGTTGTGCCGAAACTGAGATTTCTGTATCGAGAAATTAGTTCTTCATAGGTTGGTGTTTCAAAGTAAAGCGAAGAGTCAATAACTGCATGACTACTTAGTCTTAATGCGAGAAATATCGTAAGCAAAATGAGCAATTTAAAACTGCCGTAAAAAGGAGTAGTCATTACTAAGAGTTTGTTTTTAAGATAAGTGCCTGACTAAACGGATTGCCAAAATTCCGGGTTCTGGCTTTTCGAAAAATTAGTCCGAAATATAGTTAAATATGTATAAAATAGAGGCATGAAGTTTACTGTTTGATTGTTTTTTATATCTTGCCCGAATCAAATTTACCTTAATATTCTAATCGCATGAAGCTGAAAAATATTCTTTTAATTCTGTCATTTTTCATTATGATGGCTCCTGCACAAGCGCAGATGGATCTCAATAAGCCTATGACTGTTGATACTTCAATTCGCACGGGCTTTTTGCCAAATGGGATGAAGTATTATATAAGAAAAAACGCGAAACCTGAACAGCGTGCCGAATTCAGAATTGCTGTAAATGCCGGGTCGACTTCTGAGAATGATGACCAGCAAGGGCTGGCGCACTTTGTAGAGCATATGGCCTTCAATGGAACCAAGAACTTTAAAAAAAATGAACTCATCGATTACCTTGAGTCAGTCGGAACAAAATTCGGTGCTCACCTTAATGCCTATACAAGTTTTGATGAGACAGTTTATATGATTCAGCTACCCACCGATAAGCCAGAAATTGTCGATAAGGGATTACAAATCCTTGAAGAATGGACTCATAATCTTTTATTCGATTCTCTTGAAGTTGAAAAGGAGAGAGGTGTTGTTGTAGAGGAATGGCGTTTGGGACAAGGCGCTGAAGAAAGAATGAGAAGGGTGTATTGGCCCGCCATTTTTCAGGATTCCCGCTATGCTGTTCGTCTTCCAATTGGGACAAAAGAAATTATTGAAACCAGTAAGCGTTCCACTCTTGAAGCTTTTTACAAGGATTGGTATCGACCGGATCTGATGGCCATTATCGCGGTAGGTGATTTTGATCCTGTAATGATGGAACAAATGATTCGGAAGCAATTTGCAAATGTTAAACCGGTGCTTAATCCAAGACCGGTAGTCAGTTACCCTGTTGGAGATAACAAAGAAGTTCTGGTTGCAACAGCTACCGATAAGGAAGCAACCTATGGAATGGTTCAACTATTTTATAAGCAACCAAGAGAAATTCAGAAGACAGTAGGTGATTACAGAAGAGGAATGTCCTACAGTCTCTTTTCAGGAATGTTGAATGCCCGCACCGGAGAACTTCAGCGGCTGGCTAGTCCCCCTTTTATGTATTCGGCAAGCGGATATGGTGATCTGGTTCGAACCAAATATGCATACTATTCAGTTGCCGCTTGCAAGGAAGATGGTATTGAAAAAGCACTTGAAACAATAGTGGCTGAAAATGAACGTGTCCGAAGGTTCGGTTTTACCGAATCTGAGTTGAAACGTCAAAAGGCTGAAATGATGAGCAGGATGGAAAAGGCATTCAACGAACGCGATAAAACGGAATCAGGAAACTTTGCGCGTGAATATGTTAGCAATTTTCTTTCTGAAGAGCCTATCCCGGGTATTGAATTTGAGATGAGCATTTATAAAAAACACCTGGATGGAATAACGCTGGAGGAGGTGAATTCATTGGCTAAAAAGTGGATTACAAGCGGAGAGAATTGTGTAGCCATCATTACAGCACCGGACAAGGAAACAACAAAGATGCCGACTCAAGCCAGAATTAAAGAGATTATTTCATCTTCAGATAAACTTGACCTCAGTGCCTATAAAGACGAAGTGTCCGATGAGCCCTTGGTTTCTGAAATTTTGAAAGGTTCTAAAGTGAAGAGTGTAAAAGCTGTTGAAGAATATTCTCTTACAGAGTGGATTCTGGAAAATGGTGTCAGAGTTGTGTTGAAACCTACAGATTTTAAAAATGATGAAATTTTGTGTACTTCCTATTCCTGGGGTGGATGGTCATTATACTCTCCTGAAGATTTCTGGTCGGCTGCGACTGCAGATATGATCATTGACCAAAGTGGGGTAGGATCATTCAATGCAACAGCTTTGGAAAAAAAGTTGACAGGAAAAATTGTAGGTCTGACTCCATACATTAGTGAATTACAGCAGGGGTTTAACGGAAGTTGTGCGCCTAAAGATATAGAATCAATGTTGCAGCTTACCTATAAGTATTTTATGGATCCAAGGAAAGATGATGAGGCTTTTAAATCTTACTTAGATAAGCAGAAAGGTGTTTTACAAAACAGAAACTCTGATCCTCAATCGGTGTTTTTTGATACGATCACTTATGTGATGTCCGGTTACAATCCGAGGTATCAGCCGCGCACAGTAAATACGCTGAGCAAGATTGAACTGGATAAAGTGTATAGAATTTACAAAGAAAGATTCTCCGATGCCTCCGGTTTCACTTTTGTTTTTGTTGGAAGTTTTAAGCCAGATGAATTGAAGCCACTTATTGAAAAGTACCTTGGTAGTTTACCTGCATTAAATAAAAATGAGAAATGGAATGATATTGGTGCAACTTATCCAAAGGGAAACGTTGAAAAGCTGGTTAAGAAAGGCGTTGAACCAAAAGCCGCGGTGATGCTTCGTTTTAATTCGCCTTTTGTTTATAACAGGGAAAACCGGAATCAGGTATTAGCTTTATCAAAATTATGTAATATTCGTTTACGTGAGGTGCTGAGGGAGGATAAAAGTGGTGTATATGGTGTGAGTTGTCGCTCTAATCCAAAGCATTTTCCAGCCGGAAATCTTGAAACTACTATCTATTTTGGATGTTCTCCTGATAATGTAAGTATGTTAGTGGAGGCTGCATTGGGTGTTATTAATGAGCTGAAAGATACTCTTTGTGATGAAAAGAATCTTATCAAGATTAAGGAAACCTCTTTGCGTGAAAGAGAGTCGGGAATGAAGGAGAACCAGTTCTGGTTAAATACTATTTCTTCCTCCTATCAAAATTCAGAGGACATTCTCGAATTAAAATCATATACAGATTGGGTTAGTAAGTTAAAGATTGAAGACTTGCAGGCATACGCAAAAAAATACCTGAATACAGAAAACTACTCTAAATTTGTATTGTTGCCTGAGAATTGATTTTAAAAATATTTTAAGGATTAATTTGTTGGCTTTTATCGGAATTTTCCGGCGATGGATGAAAACAACGAATTAATCCTTTAATTTCCTTTCAAGGTATTCAATAATTTCTAAAATATCTTTCGGGTCAAACCATTTAATACCTTCTTCCCGCCTGAACCATGTCATCTGGCGTTTAGCATAATTTCGGGTATTTTTTTTAATCAGATCAACAGCGTGCTCCAAGGAAATCTCTTGATCAAAATGGCTGAATAACTCTTTGTATCCTACAGTATTCAACGCGTTCAAATGCCGGAATGGAAGGAGGGATCTTGCTTCTTCCAATAGTCCGCAAGCCATCATATGATCAACCCTTTCATCAATTCGACGGTATAAATCTTCTCTTTCAAGGAGGAGACCAATTTTAATTATATTGAATGGGCGGACTAAGGCTGTACTTTTACGAAGACCGGAAAATTTTTCTCCGGTTAGCATGCAAACTTCAAGAGCACGAATTAACCGATGTGGATTTGAATTGTCTACCCTGCTATAATATTCAGGATCCAATTGCTTTAACTTTTCACGGAGAGCTTGTATCCCATGTGTTTCAAGTAAAATTTGGATTTCTTTGCGTATCGTTTCATCACGACCCGGAATGACATCAATACCTTCACAAACTGCTTTGATATACAGGCCGCTTCCTCCTGTAAGCAGCGCGACGTCATTTTTTTGAAAGAGTTTGTTCAGTATGCTTATTGTATCCTTTTCGTATTCGCTTATGTTATACAAATTGGAAAGGTCATGTGAATCGATAAAATGATGTTTCACTGAAGCTAATTCGGCTTCATCTGGTTTGGCAGTTCCGATATCCAAACCTTTGTAGAACTGCCTGGAGTCCGCACTGATAATTTCTGTAGAAAAATGTTTTGCTAATTGGATTGCCAGCACAGACTTACCACTTGCAGTGGGACCGGCAACAACAATCAGGCTTGACATTTCACGTTAAAATACATATGAAAAAGCAAATAATATTAGTTAAAACTCTTCGCTATCGGAAGACGCATCATCATCCATCATATCCTCATCAGCAGTTTCAAGTTCTGTATCAGAATCCGGACTGTCAACTACATCTACGAAGTCTATAGGTCGTTCTTCTCCTTCAGGAATATCTTCAGCATCAGTCCCCATGACTTCCTCTTCAATATCACTTTCAACTTCATCCGGATCTTCGTCTTCAAATTCATCTACCGGAATGACAAGTGGAATGGTACTGCCATATTGTTTTGGTGCTTCATTGATTTCCCGAACGCAACGCGGATAAGCAGCTATCAATTCCTCTTTAGGAAGAATTTTAATAAGTTCCACATAAAATGACCAGACATTTGCCGGATCAAAATGGTATACCAATTTCTGGTGCGGATCAATGATGAGGTCGCAAAGACGGGATTTCGATAAGATTGAAATTCGTTCTGCTTCTTCTTGTGAAAGTGGGCGGGAGGTAATTTCCTTTCCCTTTTTCCAGTAAACATCGCTCATGAAGAACGAAGCAGGTTTGGACGCATCAAAACCTATTGATTCCTGAATTGCAATATGCAAGTCGTCAAAGGTTTGTGTAGGTCGGATTTCAATATCACGAGAAACATCATCGAAGTCCTCAAACGTAATACGGAAACGGTATATAGCCATAGTATTTGTATTTCCTTTATCAAAAGTAAAAAGAAAATTTATCAATGAGCATTAGAATCAAAAAAATAAATTAGTTTTCAGGCTTTGACAGGGAGACTTGCCTTAGGCCCAGCTCCGCTGCTGTTTTAAGCATATAGGCGAATGCTTCCTTAAAATCATTTTTAATGACTCCATCGAGAATTGCTTCGCGGATGGCATTCTTAATATGACCAACTTCTTTACCCGGTTTCAATCCAAATGTCTCCATAATTTGTTCTCCACTCACCGGTGGTTGCCAATTTCGTATCTTATCTTTTTCCTCGACTTCAACCAGCTTTTCCTGTACAATCCTGAAATTGTCCTTGTATTTTCTGATCTTATATTCGTTTTTGGTAGTCACATCCGCCTTGCATAATTTCATCAGACCATCTATGTCATCACCGGCATCAAATAGCAAACGGCGAATGGCCGAATCTGTAATATGATCCTGAGCAAGAACGATGGGGCGGAGGTGTAAACGATGATCATTGCTGTAACTTCCGTAAATTGCGATTGACTCACCTTTACGTTTTC
>CAYHFJ010000032.1:0-25677 GCA_964355885.1 uncultured Flavobacteriales bacterium | reverse complement strand
AAATGTATGAGCGGAAGATAAAAAGTATTTCTTTTCTTCATCATTAATCGGTCCATCCAATAAGTTAGGACAGTGTTTTGTGCATGACGAGAAAATAAAGATGCAAGCGAATGCAGCAAAGACTAGTTTTTTCATATTAATTTCTACCCTTTCAATGAGATGACCCCTATAAAAGTGTCAACTTATGAAGCATGAAATATACGAAAAAAGCTTATAAACCGGCACGAATGAGCGATTTAATAGATGATCCAGAAGATGAAATTACGGGAATGGCAGGTTCTGCTTGACAAATGAAGAAACTGGTAAAACACTATTGGATCATAATCCCCTTTTTATTCAACACAGGAATCATTGTCAAATTTTCCTCCCGTACACTATCAGGCAGGAAGACATATTTTTTATCGTACAATAACTTGTCCTTGTAAAAACTTACCCAATATTCGTTATTCAAACCCAGGAGATCATCCATCAGGGGTTCAATTTTTGCATATTCCTTTGTTTCAACTGTCCCTATCAAATGTCGGAGCACACTGGTTTTTACTTCGCGTCCTTCAAATTTACCATATCCTTTAGAGCTGACCAGCACGCCATAAATTTCTTCATTGTAAAGATTGATCAGGTAAACGTTCCAAATGAGATTCTCATCTTCATCTCTTTCCTGAACAATAGCTACAACAATCTTCTCGACGACTAACTGAGGAATATCTTTCAACATATCAAATGGGCACTGCTGCAAAGATAAAAAAAATCAATGTGTCAAACGGACTCGGATCACTTACAAAAAGAATCCAGGACACCATCAACATACGCCATTAAATCAGTATAATCATTCGAGGGTAGTTTCTCTCCCCGTTGATTTCCAAGACGAACCATGATGAGTCTTTCATCCGGTATGACAACGATGTATTGGCCGAGTATTCCCCGCGCATAAAAAATCCTGTGTTCACGATGGTTCAGCAACCACCACTGATAGGCATAATAATTTACGTCCTTTCCATCAACATCCGGAATTCCAATAGCGGTCAGTGATTCACGGACATACTCTTTAGAAACGACTCTGTTCCCGTTCCATGATCCACTATCCAGCATGAGCTTCCCGATTCGTGCAAAATCACGGGCAGTTGAATAAAAACAGCAATATGCTTTTTCGATACCATCATGCTTGTCCATTGACCAGAATGCCGGATGCACAGCACCGATAGGCTGCCACAATTTTTTTTCCATGTAATCAGACAAGGTCATCCCACTTACCTTTTCAAGAATATCACCCAGGATTAAAGTATTGCAGCTCATGTAGCTGAATTTTTTTCCCGGCTCCTCTACAACTTTTAAGTTGCGAATAATTTTTCTCAGATTATTTCCATAATAAGCCTCAGTAGTCTTTGAAAACAAGCTTGAATAACTTTCATCCCAGTTCAAACCGGAACTCATTGTTAATAAATGTCTGATTGTGAGTTTTGCATTTTCGCCCTCAGAAAATTGCGGGAGATATTTTGCTACCGGGTCGTTAATATTCAGTAAGCCTTCGTCAGAAGCAATACCAATAAGAATCCCAACGATACTTTTAGCTACAGAAAAGGAATTGCTTACAGAGTTTTCATTATACTTATCCCAGTATTCCTCATAGCGCAGTGTGTCATCTTTGATAACAAGGAAAGCAACGCTTTCCTTCTCTTCCAGCATATTTCTTGTCGCCGGAGTAAGTTTGATAGAATTAAAATCATTACCCTGTGGCCACTTTACAGTTGACTCACTCTCGATAACACGGCTATCAAAAATGTCGAGATCGTCGATATCCGGATAAGTATAAATAAGTGTCTTGTATATATATGTATAGCCTGTGATCCAAATTGCTATATGGATACTAAAGAGGACGATAAGAATAGACCAAGCTAGTTTCGTCCAAATGGAGATACGGGGGTTTTTATCAGTCATTTGAATGCAAGATAACAGGAAAGCTGATACCGGAACCAATCGAAATATGGAGTTTTAAAATCAGGGATGTTAATGATTTTAAAAAAACATGCTAAGACCCCGGATATGGAATTCTTCTCACAACTTATTGCCCGAAATAAGGAACAATTATGTCAGACAGGACTGGAAGCCATGGTAAGCTTCATTTCAAAAAGCTTTGCAATATTATTTCTTAGTAAAAGTTTTACTTCTTCCTGATCTTGTTTTCTTCCCAGTTCCTTTTCCATTGATGTCACCGATTTCTCCGTAATCCCGCATGGAATGATGTAATTAAAATAGCTGAGTTCAGTATTAACATTAAAAGCAAATCCATGCATAGTTACCCAACGAGAACAACGAACGCCAAGGGCACAAATTTTTCTGGCTTTTTTTGGATCTTCGGGATCAAGCCAAACGCCTGTAAATCCGGGATACCGGCTTCCGGTAATTCCATATTCAGAGAGGGTGAGAATAACTGCTTCCTCCAGGAGACGCAGGTATTTATGAATATCAGTGAAAAAGTGATCCATGTCAAGAATAGGATAGCCCACAATTTGTCCAGGACCATGATAGGTGATGTCACCTCCTCTGTTATTCTTATAAAAGGAGGCACTAATTTTTTTCAACTGATCATTATTCACCAGAAGATTTTTCTCATCCCCGCTCCTGCCAAGAGTGAAAACATGAGGGTGTTCGCAGAAAATTAAATAATGTTTTTGCTTATCTTGTTCAGAAATATCAAGATTTCTATTCTTCAGTTTACGCGCAATGAGTTCCTGAAAAAGCAGCTCCTGATACTCCCAAGCTTCTTTATAGTCAATAAGACCAAGATCAAGAAACGCGACGTTTTGCATTTAAATTAAATGAGCTGCTAAAAGTCTGACACTTTTGGAATAGAATTCCTGCCAACTACAATTTAGCAAGTTCCCCTTTCAGATGATTGATAATATTTATCTCAGATGCATCTACATTTTTTCTTTCAGCAATATAACATGAAATCCAATCAGTAAGGTGTATTAAATAAAGCGATCGTTCAAGTTGTGAGTCTCCTTTAGACCAGAGTTCTCTCATGTGTGGAGTATATTTTGAAAATACAGGTTTACTTATCTCCATACGTGCTTGTGTCCTGCTATAATCTTCTTTGTTGCGAATCAGTAATACTGCACATTCATGATGATTCTCTGTCCAACCGACCAATTCATTATGGTTCATTTCAGGAAGAATATTATGCCAGCATAACATCTTTGAATTCTCATTGATTTGTTGGCGGAAACGGGTAGCCACACCGTTATACCCATCAGAGATATAAATTACAGGAATTTTATTCAGAAAAAAATCTGCAAGTGAAAGCGCTTCTTCCTGAATCTGCTTTTGTTCCTTGTCGAGCAAGGCGATACTTGCCGCTAATTCTTTTCTAAAATTTGTATCAATCAGCCCAAGTCCGTCCAGTACATAAAATAATTGTGTGAGAGAGTAGCCGAGACAGGCACGCGGAGGCATTCCGGAAGGTATGAGTATGATATCAAGCTCTTCCTTTTTTGCAATCTCCTGAACCTTTCCGCCGGATGTTACGCAAACAATTTTAGCCTTGCTTTCAAGAGCCTCATTCATTGCCTGAAGTGTTTCTTCCGTATTTCCGGAATAAGAAGAAACAATTACCAGTGTATTCTCATTCACAAAAGCAGGAAGAAAATAATCTTTGTTCACGAGGATTGGTACCTTACAATTTGAGGCAACAACTTCCGCTACGATTGTTCCTCCAATTCCTGATCCACCCAGTCCGGTGATCACAACATTTTGGATAGGTTTATTTGACTTGCTTAGCGTCGCTTTCTCTCCAATCTGAACTGCCTCTTGCAATTGCCGGGAAAAATTCTGTACCAGATCTTTCATGCTCTTCATAGGTTTCTTGTTTTATCAGGCAAAAATAGTTGAAAATGATGAAACATCTTGCATTTCAGCTGTATTGAAGAAGAGAAAATGGCTTTGAACGGCGGTATAAAATGAATTACGCTGATGGCAAGGCTTTTTTTATCTTTGTCCTCCCAATTTATAATACTATGGAACTGAATGAACAAGAACTTATACGCCGACAAAAAATCGAGGAATTAAATGCACATGGCATTGATCCATACCCTGCAGAATGCTGGGAGGTGAACAGTAGTTCTGCGGAAATATTAAAGAATTTTGACAACAATCCTGAAAAATTCACTGATATACAGTTTGCAGGTCGTATTATGAGTGTTCGTGACATGGGAAAGGCTGCTTTTGCAGTTCTTCAGGATGCTACCGGCAGAATACAGGTTTATGTACGCCGTGATGATATTTGTCCGGGTGAAGATAAATCCGCTTATGATTTTCTTTTCAAAAAAATGCTGGACATCGGTGATATCATTGGAGTGAAGGGGTATGTTTTTAAAACAAAGACAGGGGAAACTTCCATTCATGTCAGCACGGTAAAATTATTAAGCAAGGCTCTAAGGCCGTTACCCGTAGTAAAGCAGGATGCGGACGGACAAGTCCATGATGCATTCACGGATCCTGAACAACGATATCGTCAGCGTTATGTAGATCTGATTGTAAACCCGGAGGTAAAAGAAGCATTCATCAAGCGAACCCAACTTACCAATAGCATCCGGCATTATTTGAATGAAAAAGGTTATTTGGAAGTGGAAACTCCGATCCTTCAACCCTTGTATGGTGGTGCTGCTGCCCGTCCATTCAAGACACATCACAATACGCTCGACATGACTTTGTATTTGCGTATTGCAAATGAGCTATACCTGAAAAGGCTTATCGTGGGAGGCTTCGATGGTGTTTATGAATTTGCAAAAGATTTCCGCAATGAAGGAATGTCCCGTTTCCACAATCCGGAATTTACGCAGGTCGAATTGTATGTTGCATACAAGGACTACGAATGGATGATGAACCTTGTTGAAGAGATGGTAGAACAAATCGCGCTCGCATTGCACGGTACGACAGAAGTAATCGTCGGCGAGCATAAGATAAATTTCAAACGTCCATGGAAACGATACACGATGTACGAATCCATCCAACATTATACAGGAGTTGATATTTCAGCAATGACTGAAGAAGAGATGACTGTGGCAGCCGATAAAATGGGAATTCATATTGACCCTTCGATGGGAAGAGCAAAAATTATAGATGAAATATTTGGAGAGAAAGTTGAGGCCGAATTAATCCAGCCTACGTTTATTACTGATTATCCTGTTGAGATGAGTCCGCTTGCCAAGAAGCATCGTACGAAGCCGGGGTTAGTAGAACGATTCGAGGCCGTATGCAATGGCAAAGAGATCTGCAATGCATTCTCTGAACTGAACGACCCTATTGACCAGCGCAAACGATTTGAAGAGCAGCTTGAACTCGGTAAACGAGGTGATGAGGAAGCCATGCAACTGGACGAAGATTTTCTTCGTTCGCTTGAATATGGAATGCCTCCAACAGCGGGACTGGGAATTGGTATCGATCGTCTTACGATGATCATGACAAACTCCGCATCTATACAGGATGTGTTATTCTTCCCGCAAATGCGTCCTGAAAAACAGGAAGCGGAAGTTTGATTTGAACAGCTTTTAAATAAGTCAAATCCATTTATTTCTGTGAGCCATGGAGATGATTTGCGCTTTCGAATTCACATGAAGTTTATGGTAAATATTGGCAATATGTTTTCTGACGGTCAGGGTACTGATTTCTAAAATTTCGGCAATTCGTTTTGCATCATAACCATTAACCATATGTATCAGAATTTGCTGCTCTCTTTCAGATAAGAGACTGTCGATCATACTGGAATTTGCCAGACTATCATCAATTTTTATTTGTTGTCCAAGTAACTTCAATGTCTTCCTCGCGATTGCGGGACTCATCGGTGCACCGCCATATTCGATGACCTCCCTGATTGCATCGCGAATAGTTATATGATTTTCGTGTTTCAATAAATAACCTGAAGCTCCTGCCTGTATCGCTTCAAAAATCGTTTCATCGTCTTCGAACACAGTCAGTACAATAAAATGTACTGAATGGTAGATTGACTTTGCAAGTTTAATCGTTGTGATCCCATCCATTTCCGGCATCTGGATATCCATGAAAACAATGGCAGGTAAGCGAGAAGTTGAAAGTCCTTTCATCGCTTCCATAAATTCGTGGCCGTTACTTGCGGAGATAGACAACTCCAAATCCGGATATGGTTGTATCTTCTGAGCAAAACTCTTCAAGTTAATTACATTGTCATCTACAACCGCGATTTTCATTTCGACAAATTCATGAGCTAAAGTTGCGTGACTAATTGTGGAATACAAATACTCAATTTGTAGTAGCCCCGGAAATAGTTACACTCGTTCCTGAAGGTTTCACATTCCCCCATATCACGCTGCAACCGCAGTCTTTTGCCCGGCTACTAATATTATGTAAGCCCCGGTATGGAGGCACTTTATCCAAGTCGATTCCTATACCATTATCTTGAATTAAAATTTCCCATGTTTTATCACTGATAATATTAATCGTTAATTCAGTACACAAACTGTGTTTCAGAGCGTTTGTTACACATTCTTTCAAGATAAAAAATATATGTAAAATTTTTGTCGGTGAAAATTCCAAATCTTCTTTGATGCTTTCTGAATAATGATATTTCACATCCGGATAATTTTTCATGAGACGCTGCATCCATAATTTATATCGATCGGCAAGTGTTGTAATTGGCAGGGACTCGTGCTTTAATACCCAAATCGTTTCATTCAATTGAGTTACTATATTTTGAGCATTTTCATCAAGCTGGCATATTAAATTCTCATATTTCCCTTCTGATTCTTCTTTTAGGTATTTGACATTTGAGGTTATGGCTGCTGCATGGGCACCCAGGTTATCATGAAGGTCTGCAGAAATTCTTTTGCGCTCATTTTCTTTTGCTGAATGAATTTCTTTCTCAGAACGTACCATTTGCTCCGCCAAGAGCGAAGTATACTTTTTCTGTTGAACAAGCCTGTAATTCCTATATAAGAGCCATGCCAGCACTGTTCCAAGAACAAATAACACTATCGAACCTATGGCAATAACACGGTTCCGTTGCAAAGCATATTGTTGTTGTATAATAATGTTCTCTTTTTTCTGTAGCTCGTACCTGGCGGCTATATCAGCAATTTCCTTTACAGAATTTTTTTCAGCAAGGCTGTCTTTTAGAGATAGCAACTTTTCCAAAGCTTCACTGCGTTTCTCAAACTGACCCCCTGCTTTGTAATTATTTGCCAGAGCCTGGTATAAAAAAATCAGCTTGGACAAATTATTTGTTTCCTCAGCTATCGCTATCCCTTTTTGTGCCAATGGAATTCCCTTTTCAGGTTGTCCTAAGAAAGAATAGAACGAAGAGAGCTGTGCCATATCAGAGATAATATAATGCATATCTCCAATCTGTTCTCTTGCTTGCAATGCTCTTTCCAAATCAGCTTGAGCGGAATCAAATTCCTCCACCTTAAGATACATGCTTGCACGAATATTCAATGAATTTGCCATACCGGTGAAATTTTCCTCTTTCTGAAAATAACCCAGAGCCAGATTGATGAAATAAAATCCGGTGTCCAATCTTGAAATATTGTTATAACAGGAAGCATTATTTGCACATAGTATTCCTATTTGAAGAGGGTACTTGTTTTTGTTGGGGATTTGAAATCCCTTATTCATCCAATAAATTGCTTCCCGGTATTTTTCAATTTCCATATATGCCCAGCCAAGGAGCGAATAACTTGTAATCATGGATGACGTGTCACTGATCATTTCTGATTCCTGTAACATAGTATACACAAATCCAAGAGCTTCTTCTATCCGATTGTCGCGGATGAGAGCCCGGGTATGGTTTGCCTTAATTGCAAGACGGAGGTGCTCCGCGTCTTTGAGATTTGTAACAGCGTCCAATAAGCTATCAGTATATGAAATTGCCAGGTGCTCCTCCTCAGAACGGAATATACATTGGGTATAAATATTCTTCAACTCAAAGTACTTCAGAGAATTTGGAGGTAATAATTTCTCTCCGATTCGAATATATTTCAACAAAGTGTCCTGTGGTAAAGAAAAATAGCGTTGACAAATTTGAAGTGCTAACTCACCTTGTTTTTTGGGAACTATTTCATTCCAAAAAATATTTTTCAGCCGATCAATTTTAGTAGTCTGGCTAAACCCTGAAAAGTAACAACTAATCAACAGTAAAGAAATTATAAGAAAATTACGGACAGTCCACCTTTTCATAAGGGATAAAATAGTATCGAAATATACATATAATTCAGCAATTTGAGTGGCTCGATCGAGGGCTACAATTAGTATATGCTTCGGAGAACAGCTTTCCTACTACAAATTGAGTATACTGGTACTACAAATTTGGTATATTATTACAATTTATGAATTATAAACTTCGCCTTAGGATTAATACGGAATCATGGATTATTAAAAATCCTGCTGATAAATTCCCTGTTTTTCATTCTTTCCATCAAATGCCATCAAAAAAAACACACTCATGAAAAAGTCTCTACAACTACTCCTGCTACTTGTGCTCTTCAACACTCAAGTATCTCTTGCTGAAACCGAACCAAATGATGTTTGGAATCAGGCCAATTTAGTTGCACTTGGCAATACAGAATCTGGCACAGCCGGTTTTTCAATAGAACAAGATTGGTGGACTGTTACACTCCCTGATGATGGGATGCTTACAATAAATTGGACCTCCAACAATAGCAAACTGGTCTACTGCCAGGTATTTGATACACTTGGTACGGTATCACTGGGACTTAACTATACCGGAACCTCAGCTACCCTCAACATTGACGGTCTGGCTGCAGGGACTTACTACTTCAAATTCTTTGCATATTTCGGAACAGACTCCGTAAATTACAGTTTCACCCCAAGTTATACTGCTCCACCTGTTTCGAATGACATTGAGCCGAATGGCACGGTCGCTCAATCTATAAACCTTTCAGTAAATGGAACTACAACAGGTCACAGTAGTTATTATTATAACAATCAAAGAGATTCCATCGACTGTTATAAAATCGATGTGCTACAGGATGGCGAGTTATCCTATACAATAACGAGTCATAATGGCAAGCATATTTATGCTCTTCTCTATGATGGCAACGGCACAACTCAACTAGCCGGGAACTACACTACCACAAGTGCTACCTATTCAAAAAATGGGCTTGCACCCGGTGCTTATTACATCAAAGTGTTTCCCTTTTTTACCAATGATTTTGTCCCATACACTTTATCTGATACTTTGATCCTGCCTGCATTGGCCAATGACATTTTGCCAAATGAAAGTGCAGCAACGGCCAGTACCCTACCACTCAATGGATCTGTAACCGGACATATAGGCTATCATTACAATGGCAGTCGTGATGACACTGATTTTTATCAAATACAAGTTGTGGAAAACGGTAAGCTCACTTTTACAATATCAAGCGACAATGGGCAATATATTTATGCAGTGCTTTGTGATGGGAATGCTATCACTTATTTGGCAGGAAATTATACAAGCGGATCAACAAGCTATTCAAAAGACGGTCTTGCACCGGGAATTTATTATATTAAAGTGTATACCTATTATTCCTACGAGTTCACCCCTTACAGTCTTTCCAATACCTTCCTTGCTCCTGTTCAAGCAAATGATATCGGCACAAATAATATATATACATCGGCAACAATCTGGCCACTGAATGGAAGTATCACTGGTCATATAGGATTTCGTTACAACGGCAATATAGATAATACAGATTGGTTTGAAATCAATCTTCCTAATGATGGGATGCTCAGTTACTCTATCACTTCTCACAATAATCAGAATGTATATGCGCAATTATTTGACGGTAATGGGACGAGCTACATTGTCGGTAATTATACAACAGGTACTACAAATTATTCAGCGGATGGACTTGCAGCGGGAATATATTACTTAAAAATAACAACCTACTATACTTATGAATTTGCTCCTTACACCATCTCCAATACATTTACGGCAGCATCTTTACTCAATGATATCGAACCCAATGGAACTTCGGCAACGGCCTTGGTGCTTCCGATCAATACTTCCACAACCGGACATATTGGTTACGAATACAATTTGTTGCGTGATCAATTCGACTTTTATCAAATTTCTTTACCGGAAGATGGAAAATTAACCTACACAATTTCCGTTGAAAATAATCAGAATACGTTTGCTCAATTGTTAGATTACGATGGCAGCACGTTACTGACTGGCTCGTACACCACTACCACTGCAACCTATTCTCTTAATAATCTTGCCGCAGGTACATACTTTATCCGGATAAACACGTATTATCTTTCTGAATTTAACTCTTATACGCTCAGTTATACTTTAGAGCCAATGAATTTTGACGCAGAATTACCAAGCAATAATTCGTTTGCTGCAGAAGGTAATTTACTTCCGGCTAATACTCCAAAAACAGGTCATATTAATTTCTATCATAATCTCACATACGATAACATTGATTGGTGGCAAATTGGATATGATGGAACTGGAAATATGTCAGTCATTATAGACGTGGAGCAGAACCATTTTAATTCAAACTATCCTTATTATAATTATGCACTATATCTGGATACTGCCGCTGCACCTGTTACCTCAGGGCAGGTACATGCAGTTACAAACACTATCAATTTGTCCGGCCTGGCAATTAACAAATATTATCTACGTATCACCCCGGCATCCGGCACTTTTGGTGCCTATCAACTAACAGCTTCTTATACGGAACGATGTTCAACAAATGTCTCCATTTCAAGCACATCGCAGCAGGCGGGTTGTTTAGGAACTATTACATACGGTGTATCGAATGGCTTGGCTCCATATTCTGTGCAGTTATACAAAGACGGAAACCCTTTTGGAGTACCTTTAATTGGCAACAACAGTGTTTCATTCAATAATCTCGGACTCGGCTCATATTATGCAAAAGCGTATTCCTTCGGCGCATCCGGAATCTGTGATAATTCTTCACTCGATCACGACTTTGTAGGCCCTGTTAACCCAACAATCACAGTCACAGGGGACACCACCTTTTGTGATGGAGGTAGTGTGAATCTCATGTCAAGCCCGGCGTATTCCTACGAATGGAGTTCCTCTTCGACAACACAAAGCATTAATGCCACAACCACCGGTAATTATTTCGTAACAGTATCCGATGCTTTTGGTTGTTCCGCGACTTCTTCCCCGGTAATTGTAACTGTAAATTCAAATCCTTCGCCTCCAAATATTGTTCCTGATGGTTCTCTGACATTCTGTGAAGGGGAAGATGTAAACCTTTCTACCCCTGTGGCAACTTCTTATTTTTGGAGTACAACAGAGACAACCCAATCGATAAATATAACTAACAGTGGCAATTATTCTGTAACCATCTACGATGGGAATGGATGCAGCGCAAGCTCATCACCCGTTACTGTTACGGTTCATTCCAATCCTATTGCGGGGATATCAGGAACAAGTACAATTTGCGAAGGCGAATCAACAACATTGACTGCAAGTGGCGGAGGAACATACTTGTGGAGTACCGGGCAAACGCTCAGTTCCATCACCGTTTCTCCTTTAGTCTCTACTGCATACAGCGTGACCGTTACGAATGCGAATAACTGTACAGCTTCCGCGAATATCCCTATAACAGTCAATCCGAGACCAACTGCAAGTATCTCCGGGATAATCACAATATGTAATGGTGGGTCAACAACATTGACAGCCAACAGCGGTAATTCATATCAATGGAGTACTAGTGAAACCACACAGTCTATCGTTGTGTCTCCTGTTTCAAATACTAATTATACAGTCACGGTAACCTATCCTGGAAATTGCACCTCCTCCGCTAACACAACAGTAGCTGTAAATACATCCTTTGCTGCCACTATTAGTGGAACTGATTCTGTGTGTTTCGGCGGATCAGCTTTGTTAACCGCATCTCCCGGTAATTCATATTCCTGGAACACAGCGGAAACAACACAATCAATAAGCATAAGTCCAATCACAGTCACTACCTATACAGTCACCGTGACCTATCCAGGTGGATGTATTTCCACAGCTACTCATACTGTTACTCCTTTAACAGAAGTACTTGCCACCTGTAGTGTGCAAAGTAATGTATCCTGCAATGGTGCCTCTGACGGAGTTGCCTCAATAACGGGAAGCGGTGGTGTTCCTCCTTACACTGTTTCAGGACCCCCAATTACCGGACTGAGTGCAGGAACATATACATATACTGTTATAGACAATTTCGGATGTTCTTCCACTTGTTCTGTTACGATCACAGAGCCAGCTGCGATTGTCTCTTCGTATTCGGTTTCCAGTTGCAACAACTATGCATTCCCATGGGGTGGATCAACGTCCTCTTCCGGAACTTTTAACCATACATACCCCGCTCTCAACGGATGTGACAGCGTGGTGACTGCTCAGGTTACGATTGACAACAGCACTACTTCTTCAGAAACTGTCAGTGCTTGTGGTTCTTATATCTGGACGGTAAACGGACAAAACTATATTACCAGTGGTACATATACTCATGCAGGAGTGAACGGTGCAGGTTGTCCTCATGTTTCTACATTAAACCTGACAATTTCCAATCTGAATGTTACAGCTACGCCTTATGGAAGCATAACTTGCTTCGGCGGAACAGCACCAATTGAAATTTCTGCAACAGGCGGAACTGCGCCATATTCAAACACAGGTTTCTTTAACCAACTTGCCGGAACTGTAACATATACTGTTACAGACGTCTCAGGTTGTACCGGTACTGCTTCAGTTACCTTAACTGAACCAAGCAAAGTAGAAGGAACTATTTCAACAACGCCCGCCAATTGTGGATTTGATGATGGAACTGCTACGGTGACACCTACAGGTGGAACAGGTGGTTACACCTATTTATGGTCAAATGGCCAAACAGGACTTACCGCGACAGGACTTGCTTTTGGAGCTCACTCCGTAACGATCACGGATAACAGTAACTGTTCCGGAAGTGTGAACTTCATCATCGGTGGCGCAGGAGGAAATCCTGATCCGGCCTGGCCGATTAACGGTGCTCCAGGAGCTTGTGCGAATCTGCCAGGAGTTGTTTATTCCATTGCACCGGTTGCCAATGCATCAAGTTATTCATGGTCTTTACCTGCAGGAAGCAGTGGATCATCTACTACCAACAGCATCACTGTGAATTTCGGTCCTACCTATGCAGGAGGATTTATTTGCGTAACTCCTATGAACAGTTGTGGACAAGGAACTCAAGCTTGTCTCAATATCCCTGCAATTACAGTGAAACCGGCTCAACCCGGCTTCATCATCGGAAATGCAAATCCATGTGGACCCAATTTGTTCACTTATTCCATTCCACCATCCACGAATGCATTGATATATATCTGGTCCGTTTCTGGTTCGGGTGTCGCTATTCTTAATGGACAGGGCAGCAGTAGTGTGCAAGTCAGTATTCCTGCAAACTTTGGACAGGGAACCATTTCAGTAAAAGCACAAAACTGTATCGGCACAACTTCCACCCGTACACTTGCTCTTACCGGTATCCCTTCACATTCCAATGCTCTCATCGGTCCGGGCTATGTATGTGCGGGTATGACTGGTGTTTCTTATTCAATCGGTACGGTGAATGGAGCAGGAACTTCTTATGCATGGACAACCACTGGAAACATGACAGTAGCCTCATCACTAAATGGCTCGGCTGTTATAGATTTTGGATCGGGCTTCACGACAGGGATTTTATCTGTTACTACTTCCAGCTTATGCGGTTCATTTACACGAAACTATACCATTCGCTCCACGCCGTATCAGCCTGGATCCATTACAGGACCTTCTCGTAACCTGTGCGGTCAAACCGGAGTAACATATAGTATTGCTCCAATCCCAACTGCAACAGGTTACAACTGGACAGTACCGGCCGGAGTTAATATTACACTCAATACAGGGCTTTCTATCACCGTTGATTTCACACCTGCCTTCACAGGAACAGGAAACATTTGTGTAGCTGCAACAAACACCTGCGGTAACAGTGTCTCCCGTTGTTACTCAGTAACGGCACGCCCCGGGGCTCCTGCTCCTATAGAAGGTCCTTCAACCGTTTGTAAAACAAATTCAGTTGTTTTTACTGTATCACCGGTTGCAGGTGCGACAGCTTATGCATGGTCTGTCACAGGTGGAGCTTCGATCGCGCCTTCAAGTAATTCTGCTACCATCAACTTCAATACGGCAAGCTTGTCTCAGGCTAATATTACTATGAATGCACTGAATGCGTGCGGAGCCAGCTCACCAAGCAGGAAGACCATTTCTGTCAACCTTAGCTGCCGTACCATGGAAGAAGAACGGGTTTCAATTTCTAATCTTGAGGTGTATCCAAATCCTGCTCATGGGTTTATTTCAGTCAACTATGAGGTAAATCAAAAATCGATTTACCATATAAGTGTCGTTGATCTTCTTGGCAAAACTATTCTGCGCCGTGAGATGATGTGTACAGAGGGCCCGAATTCACTGAATTTTAATCTGAATGGCATTGGAAAAGGCTTGTACCTTCTTTCAATTGAAACCGAAGGAAGCGATAAACAAACTGTCCGATTTGTTGTCAATTGACCCACTCGTTATAAATTTGTGAATATAAAATCCTCCCGGAAATCCGGGGGGATTTTTTGTATTGTCGCTGATAAAAATTGTTTGTTGATACAAATGTCAAGCATTTACTTTCATTTATTCATTGGATAATTGTGATAAAAACTTCAAATTTTAAGCTGTAAACGATTCAAATTCGTGCAGTAAACAGAAATCATCAAATTGAAAACCGGAATTTGCTATCTTGCAAAAACAATTCTTATCAAAAAATAAATGACTCATCGAATTCTTCTCCGCCTATCAGTATGTTTTCTGCTTACTTTATCGCTGGCTTGCTCAACAACAAACAAAATCCCTCTCACAAATGATCAGCT
The DNA here is from genome assembly GCA_964355885.1 of uncultured Flavobacteriales bacterium. GTDB lineage: Bacteria > Bacteroidota > Bacteroidia > AKYH767-A > 2013-40CM-41-45 > QQVM01. The sequence continues at coordinate 10,758 of CAYHFJ010000032.1, read as the reverse complement.
AAAAGTCAAACTTAAAACACATATCACAGCTTTAGCTTCTGATGAGTTTGAGGGACGGGAAGCCGGTACCGTTGGAGAAAAAAAAGCTTCTGATTATATCTCGAAAGAATTTAAGAAAATCGGATTAAAGCCGAAGGGAACTAATGGATACCTTCAGGAATTTTCTTTTGCGGATGGAGCTTCATTTGGTTCGAGCAATCAGCTTATTGTGAATGTGACAAAATTTGAACTCAACAAAGATTTTTATCCTTTACCTTATTCTTCCAATGGAGTCATTACAGGATATGTAGCCCGCGTAGGTCATGGAATTGTTGATGAGCCGTTAAAGCAAAATGATTATTTAGGGAAGGGGAATATAAACAAGAAAATTTTTGTGATTGAGTCAGGTACACCGGATGGCAACAATCCACATGGAAAGTTTGGTGAATGGACTGACTTACGTAAAAAAATTGATCTGGCTATAGTGAAGGGAGCTGTTGCTGTCATCTTTATCAATAGCGATACCGCTCAGGATGATCCTACAACGGATTGGAAAATTCGTACAACACCGGGAACAATTCCTGTACTTTTTGCCAAGGGAGCGGCTGCAAAATTTTTAAAAGATAGCATCATTACGAATTGTACGTTAGGAATAGAAATAGAAAAGATTGAGAAAAAAGGACACAATGTTGCAGGATTTATTGACAATGGCGCCGTGCATACGATTGTCATCGGAGCACATTATGATCACCTGGGTTATGGAGATGAGGGCTCGTTATACCGGGGAGAAAAAGCGATTCACAATGGTGCAGATGATAATGCAAGTGGTACTGCAGCGTTAATTGAATTGGCAAGGTTTGCGAAAGTATCCGGTTTGAAAAAAAACAACTTTCTTTTTATCGCCTTTTCGGGTGAAGAAAAGGGATTACTCGGTTCTAATTATTTTGTAAAACATCCGACAGTTGATATCAAATCAGTCTCCTATATGTTGAATATGGATATGGTTGGAAGATTAAAGCCCGACGAAAAAGTACTTATTGTGAATGGAAGCGGCACTACTGCACGCTGGAAAACCTTGCTTGATTCTATTGCGGTTGACAATATCCGGATCAAGGATACAGAATCAGGTGTTGGACCGAGTGATCATACATCATTTTATCTTCAGGACATTCCGGTACTTCATTTTTTCAGTGGTACTCACTCAGACTATCATAAACCAAGCGACGATGAAGATAAAGTCAATTATGAAGGCGCCGTTTCCATTACTGTGATGATCAAAAATATTTTACAAAAAACTGATACGCCGGATAAACTGGTCTTCACGAAAACAAAAGACGATGAAAATGAAGATGCACCGAAATTTAAAGTGACACTGGGTGTTGTTCCTGATTATGCATTTGAAGGAGAAGGAATGAGAATTGATGGGGTTACCGACGATCGCCCGGCAGCAAAAGCAGGACTGCAACCCGGCGATGTTGTCATCCAATTAGGGGAGCATAAAGTTTTGGACATGATGAGTTATATGAAGGCTCTTTCGAAATTTTCAAAAGGGGAGACGACGAAAGTGAAAGTGATGCGGAATAATGAAGAGATCGAGAAGGATATTACTTTTTAATTAATAGGTTTAATCATTTAGTTCGTAAATTCATATAATTAAGATACCATTCACCTACTTTTTTTTTCAATTGGGTATCAGAAGCCAAAAAGGTGTAAGATTGAAAATTAAATAGTTTAGCTGTTTTTATTAAAGAAGTTGTTAAAGTTTGTTCATTAAACATTTACATGCCAAATTTTTTTTACCTTTCAAAAATTTATAAGAGATCATATTTTCAATCATTGAACATGAAACTCATATTAAAGAAATGAAGACCTTGAAATTTGAAAAATCAATTTGCTTATTAATCTTCTTGATTATTGGACTTAATTCCTCTGGGCAAATGACAGAACAATTATCAGTTCCTCGAACGCAAGGGAATTATATTCTTAAGACAACAGACGCTATTGTTACCATTGCAGATTCAGCCGGAGATGTAATACTCACCAAAATGGATACGATGTGTAATGTGCTTTGGATTAAAATTATTGGCCAGCAGGGAAAGGAAGAATTTGGCTACTGTTTGGATCAAACATTTGACGGTGGATTTATAATATATGGTGCTAGCAATAGATCTTCAATAGATCCTCACGCATGGCTTGTTTGGTTAGACTCTGTTGGAAATGAGATAAGGGACACAACTTATTTGAATCCCTTTTTCTCAAATTCTACCGGAACCTATTGTAGTGTTGTAGATAGTAATCGAATTTTTTTAAATTATATCGAGCCACATCACCTTGCCCCTGGAAAAGTTTATGTAAGAATGGTCTCCGGAAATGGTTCTATCCTGTGGAATACCTTAATTTTAGATAGTGCAGGAACTAATACTGCAAATAACTACGTACAAGTGTATGATGGTTTTTTGATGGTAAATACAATTTTTGTTAGTGGGAACGCATTCAATATCACTAAAGTTGACAGTATAGGACAAATTGTTTTTAAAAATAGATATGATAATCTCCTGAATTTGCGAAATAAGCAAATTCTCAGTATCAAGCCAACAAATGATTCTAGTTATTTAATAACTGGGGGTTCGCAAGATGATGTAACTAATGAAAACGTATATATTTATGGCAAAACAAATGGACTTGGCAATTTATTATGGTTTAAAAAATTGCATTTTAATTTAAGTATATGGGACAGAATCGTTTCTAGTCAGACACTTGTTGACAGTACTTGTATATTGTTAGCAGAAAAAGCTACAGACAACTCTGTCCTTCTAAAAATAAATTATTCTGGAGATACGCTTTGGACAAAACTTTATAGTCCGGAATTTCATTTTAGAAGCATACAAAAGCTGAATGAGGAGAGATACTGTGTAATTGGAGAATACACCGATAGTTCGACAGCTCAAATATCCATAGTTTATCAGGAATTAGATAGGCATGGAGAACCCTCAAACTGCATGTATGTATCCATGGATGAGATTCAATCTAATTTTGAAAATGGTTTAGTGCTTTTTCCAAATCCTGCAAGAAATCAATTTCGCGTTCGAATTAATATTCCTCAAAGTGGACAATACGAATGGAAACTTTCCAGTGTTGAAGGAAAGATTATAAAGTGCGGAATTCTCGAGGCTATATCTAATGGTTTTCACGAATTCGAAATTTCAGATATCAATCAAGCGGGTGTACTAATTTTCTCAATAAGAATCAATAACCGCATTCTGAATAGAAAGTTCATAATATCTGATTTTTAACCCCTAAATATTTAAACACATGATTCAACTTCTTCCCTTAGAAAATTGTAAAAAATTATTAATTAAAGGACTTTTATTAATTGCTACAGTCTTAAATACAATCTTTGTTTTTGCACAAGGCGATGAAGTTCTTAGTCCGAATTGGAGAAATTTGATACAGAATCAGGATTTAAATTTTCTTGAAATCACTGATTCATTAGACCAAGCTTATAATAAAGCATTACAATCTATGCTAATTTCAGACCCCGAAAATATCGAAGGAAGTTATAGTGAATATAGAAGGTGGAGAAATTTTTGGATGAACCGAGTGGGTATTGTCGGAAGTTCTACACCTCCTTCTTTAAAAGATGTTGGATCATCAATGTCAAACATTCAAAATCTTAGACAATCGTCTCAGAATTCATCTAGTGCTGCTTTTGGATCAAGTTGGATCCCATTAGGACCATTCTCTTTTAGTGCAGCTATGCTTGGGAAAATTGAAAGCGTTGCATACAAGCCAAATTCGAACATTATATTTGCAGGATCCGAAAATGGAGGATTATATAGACGTGATTTTTCTTCAAGCTCAAACGTTTGGGAAAATGTAACGGACTTACAAAATATTCCCGCAATGGGAGTCAGAGATGTTGCTATTGATCCACTTAATAATTCAAATATGGTAATTGCAGCTGCTCTATTTTTTAACTAATAAAATCGATTGGAATGTTTTTGAAACAATAAATATTTGTAGGGTTAAAAAAAATGAATACAATATCAAACATCTCAATCATCGGTGGAGGAAGCTGGGCAACGGCATTGGTAAAAATCCTATCAAATAATGTTGATGTAATTCATTGGTGGGTTCGCAGTGAAGAAACCGCTTCCTTTATCCGTAAATACAAACACAACCCAAATTATCTCACTGATGTAGAGATTGATTTGGAAAAAGTACAGGTGGGGTCGAATCTGCCTTCTGCGTTATCTTCTTCGGAAATAATTATTCTTGCAGTCCCTTCGGCGTTTCTTAAAAACACTTTTAAGCATATATCCTCTATAGATTTAAGAAACAAACTGATTTTTTCAGCTATCAAAGGAATTATTCCGGATGAGTTACTCATCGTTGGCGATTATTTACATCAACAATTCCATGTTCCTATAGCATCGATAGGAGTCATTACAGGTCCTTGTCATGCCGAAGAAGTCGCGATGGAACGGCTTTCCTATCTCACCATTGCTTGTCGGGATACAAAAAACGCCAACCTCGTCGCTAATCTGCTTGGATGCCGCTATATCAAAACAAAAGTCAGTGATGATATTCATGGTACAGAATATTCAGCGGTACTAAAAAATGTGATAGCCATAGCGAGTGGAATTTGTCATGGCGTCGGTTATGGAGACAATTTCCAGGCTGTTCTCATCTCAAATGCCATTCAGGAAATCAAACGATTTGTTGATGCTGTACATCCGATCAACAGGGACATTAACGATTCAGCTTATCTCGGTGATTTACTGGTTACAGCCTATTCTTCGTTCAGCCGGAACCGGATGTTTGGTACAATGGTCGGAAAGGGTTACTCCGTAAAATTCGCGCAGTTAGAAATGAATATGATCGCTGAGGGTTACTATGCAACACAATGCATCTATGAAATTAACAAGAAACACAATGTACACATGCCTATCACCTCTGCCGTGTACAGGATATTGTATGAAAAAATTTCTCCGCGAATTGAAATGAAACTTTTGTCAGACCAGTTGAGTTGAGTTGTTTTTACTCAGGGCTTTCCGGTGAATTTTCAGCGCTTCTGAAATGCTGAAAAACTTTTACAGCTTTTGACTTCCCGACTACTTCCTCCAGCGATTCCAATGTCGCTTCTTTAATTTGTTTTACGGATTTAAAATGCCGCAAAAGCCCTTCTGCAGTAGCCTTTCCGATGCCCCGAATAGATGATAATTCCGTCTTAACGACACCCTTACTGCGTCGATTCCGGTGATGTGTGATTCCAAAGCGGTGAACTTCATCCCTCAAGTGTTGAATGATCTTTAGCGTCTCACTCTTCTTGTCAATGTACAATGGCACCGAATCGCCGGGAAAGTAAATTTCTTCCAGACGTTTCGCAATACCGATCACTGCCATCTTCCCTCGTAATCCCAATTTTTCAAGGCTGCTCATCGCCGCGCTCAGTTGACCCTTTCCTCCATCAATTACAATTAATTGAGGTAAGGCTAAAGCTTCATCCATCATTCTTTTATAACGACGATAGATAACTTCCTCCATCGACGCGAAATCATCAGGGCCTTCGACTGTTTTAATATTATAATGACGGTATTCCTTTTTTGCAGGTTTGGCATTGACAAAAACACTCATGGCAGCGACTGCATAATCACCCTGGATATTAGAATTATCGAAACATTCAATGCGACGAGGTAGTTCTGTTAGGCGTAAATCTTTTTGCATCTGTTCAAGAATTCGCTGTGTGCGGTTCTCCGGATTCTGTTTTTCAAGCTGAAGATTCTTTTCCCTTAAATAATTTTTTACGTTGCTTTCAGAAAGAGTCAGTAAGTGCTTTTTATCTCCTATTTTAGGGATAGTAAAAGTGACACCGTCTATTCCTAACTCCATTTCAAAAGGAACAATGATTTCAGTGGAATCGCTTTGAAAACGTGTGCGCAAATCAGCGATGGCAATCTCCAATAATTCTTCAGGTGTTTCCTCAAGTTTTCTTTTCAATTCTATGGTGTGTCCCTGAATAATAGAGCCACTCATAATTCGCAGAAAATTTACATAGGCGGTATCATCTTCTGTAATAATAGAGTATACATCCGTATTATGAATAGAAGGATTAACAACAACTGATTTAGATTTAAATTTTTCAAGTAATTCGATTTTCTCTTTTGTCAAATGCGCGTTTTCATAATCGAAACTTTCTGAGAAAGTTTGCATCAACTCTTTAAGATGTTGTATGACTAAATTGATATTTCCTTTCAGAATGTATCTGATCTGACGGATGCTCTCATCATACTCTTCCTGAGATTGCAGCCCGGCACAAGGACCTTTACAATTTCCCATGTGATATTCCAGACAAACCCTAAATTTTCTCTTATCAATATTCTCCTTTGAAAGAATATAATTGCAGTTACGCAGTTTGTGCAATTGTGCAATGAGTTCCAGTAAAGTACTAATCATGCGTACAGGTGTGTACGGACCAAAATATTCTGATCCATCACGAATCATTTTTCGGGTAGAAAAAACACGGGGGAAACGTTCATTCCTGATACAAATCCATGGATACGTTTTGTCATCTTTCAGGTTGACGTTATAACGTGGTTGATGCTTTTTGATGAGACTGTTCTCCAGCAAGAGTGCATCCATCTCCGTATTTACAACCAATGTTTTAATGTCCGCTATTTTCCTAACAAGTACAGCAGTTTTACCGCTATCATACTTTTCCTTGTGAAAATAAGAGCTCACCCGTTTCTTCAGAGACTTGGCTTTCCCGATATATAACAATAATCCTTTCTCATCAAAAAACTGATAGATTCCCGGTCGATCAGGTAAAGAAGATAAAATATGATCGATTTGTTCAGACATGTATCAGGCTGCAGGCAAATTGTTGGGTACAAAGATCGGAAATTAGAGAAAGTAAAAATCAATTGGAGTGAAGCGTAAAGGGATGGCTGAACAAATAAATCCTATGTCCCTCTATAAACCGTGCTGACTCAACAAATAAACCATGGCAGCCATCGCGGCTGCACCCAAATGCAATTCTCTTTTGTTGACTTTATCAAAAGTATCACTGGCAGCATGATGATAATCGAAGTAACGTTGAGAGTCAACGATTAATCCTATGAGTGGAGTATTTAAATGTTTTTGCAAAGGACCAATGTCAGTTCCTCCATGTTGATAATCCCAGTTCCATATTTTATAGGGTCGAAATAAAGGTGCCCAGGCTTTAATTATATTTCTTTTAGATTCATCCATATCTAAACCAAAACCATAAGGAGTAAATCCTCCCGCATCACTTTCAATAGCTACGAGATGTGATTCATTCTTGCGAAGGGCTTCTTCCGCATAAACCTTTCCACCCATTACACCATTTTCCTCGTTCATCCAGCCAACTGCGCGAATGGTGCGACGCGGTTTTATATTTAATGCTTTGAATGTTCGGAGTATTTCTATCCCCTGAACAACTCCTGCCCCGTCATCATGAGCCCCATGACCCACATCCCAAGAATCAAGATGACCACCGATGCTGATGTACTCCTCGGGAAATTCCGTTCCTCTGATTTCCGCAATTACATTATAGGATATGGCACTATCAAGAGTTTGGCAATTCATTCTCAGAAAAAACTGTGTCTTTGAATCCGCCTTCAGAATACGACTCAGCAAATTCGCTCCATTGGTACTGATGGCAGCACAAGGAATTTTAGGAAGTGAGTCGTTATATCCCATGGCCCCTGTATGAGGGTAGTCGTCCTGAACATTTGTCATCGAGCGACAGATCGTTGCAACAGCTCCATAACGCGCTGCCTCACTGGGAGCAGCCCAACGATACTTTCCCGCCTCGGAGTATGCCGCGAAAGTGTTTACAAAACTCTCATTGAAAGGGTGATTAAAAAATACAATCTTCCCCTTTATATTTTCTGTTCCCAATTTTTTCAACTCATCAAAATCAAAGACTTCAATCACCGGAGCGGTAATTCCTTCCTTCGGGGTAGGTACAGATCTTCCCAATGCGAGCACCGGTATCTCCTGCGCATTGTTTTTACTGTCGATAATTTTAGCCATTTCTTTTTCCCCTCTTACCCAATGAGGCACCATTACTTTCTGTAACCAGACACTATCCGCGCCGGCGTCTTTAAACATTTGTTCAGTGAAAAGAACCGCCTTTTCAGCTTCAGGTGAACCACTCAGGCGATGTCCGACATCGAAGGAAAGTGAACGCAACCATTCGTAGGCTTTTGCATTCATTAAAATCTCAGAATAAATTTTGCTGATAACAATGCTATCGGATTCCTGAGCATTCATGGTGAATGTAAGGGCAATAAAGGCGAGGGAGGAGATGATCTTTTTCATAAAATTTATGGGGTAAATATACTAATTTTCAAACATGCATAGTTAAAGATACCTGCATGAAAATACGGGTGTAGTATTTCGGCGGGATAAATTGAAGGCCGAAAATACAGATATTGCGGAAACTAAAACATCTTTTATTCCCGTAAATCCACCCGATGAGCGTCATTAGCATTCTATTAAATCAAAATAATTAAGACCCTTCTGATTCTTCATGGTCTAAATTTTGTTACCTTACAATTTCCTAAAACACATTGACATGCAAGAGACAGAAAATTTACAGGCAAGTACCAAAACAGAAATCCGAAAACTGATTCCGGAAGCTTTATGGAATAATTTTACTGATCTGAATGCAGTACCACGGGCTTCAAAAAAAGAAGAACGGGTCATAAAATTCATTCAGAATTTTGGTAAAAGACTCGGATTACCCGTACATACTGATGAAGTCGGGAATGTGATTATAAAAAAACCGGCTAGCAAGGGGATGGAAAATCGCATTACTATAGCACTTCAAAGCCATCTTGACATGGTGCATCAAAAAAATGCCGACAGCACTTTTAATTTCGATACACAGGGAATAGAAATGTATATCGATGGAGATTGGGTGAAAGCACAGGGTACCACACTGGGAGCAGACAATGGAATCGGTGTTGCTTCCATCATGACTCTTCTTGCAGCCAAAGATATTCCTCATCCTCCATTGGAAGCTTTATTCACCATTGACGAAGAAACCGGAATGACTGGGGCTTTAGGCTTGAAAGGCGGATTACTCGATGCTAAAATATTATTGAATCTCGATACGGAAGAAGACAATGAACTCACCATTGGTTGTGCAGGCGGCATTGATGTAACAGTGAAGGGTAACTATAAAACAGCAAGCATATCAAAAGACAGCCTTGCTTTTAAAATTCAGCTCAAGGGATTGAGTGGGGGTCATTCAGGGACAGAGATACATAAGGGAAGAGCCAATGCCAACAAATTAATGAACCGATTCCTGATGGAAGCCGGTGAACAAACTACATTACGGTTACACTCTGTAGATGGTGGTAGCCTGAGAAACGCGATCCCGAGGGAATCTGTCGCTATCGTAGTAATCCCTTCCGCTCAAAAGGGTGCCTTCTACAATTTTGTTTCCGCCTTTGAAGAAACTGTGAAGGATGAATACAGAAGTACAGATCCGGGAATGCAACTCATTGCAGAAAGTACAGACTTACCTGCAAATACGCTTGAACCCACTGCACAAGATCAGATTCTAAAAGGTATATATGCTTGTCCAAATGGAATTTACAGAATGAGTCCGGATATAGAAGGTCTTGTTCAAACGTCTAACAATGTAGCACGTGTACTTATAAAAGAGGGAGAGTATTCTGTGCTCTGCCTGACTCGCAGCTCCCTCAACAGTGAAAAGATGGATGAAGCCAAAGCCATTCGCAGCACCTTCGAATTGATCGGAGCAAAGGTTGAATATAGTGGTGCTTATCCCGGTTGGGCAGCAAATCCGAACGCGTCTATCGTGAAACTAATGACAGACAAGTACAAGGAACTCTTCAAAGAAAAACCTTTAGTCAATGCTGTGCATGCCGGATTGGAATGTGGGATTCTTGGAACGAATTATCCGACTATGGAAATGATTTCCTTTGGCCCTAACATTCATGGCGCGCACTCCCCGGATGAAAGGGTTCAGATCAGTAGTGTACAAAAATATTGGGGCTTTTTACTGGAGACATTGAAATGGATGCCGGAAAAAAAGGGGACATGAATCTAAAGATTGAGATTGCTAACATGAAGTACATTCCTCTGATGAGTCGGAGTTAATTAATAGTTTAAAATATTTTCATGAAGTGATGCATTCAGTTTTAAGTTTTAAGTAATGTTTCAATTGATTCGACTCAAGTCCTGGGTAGAATAATGAGGCAGCTAGTATCACAGCTAACCGTTGAACAATTCTTCTGGATAAAATCAATCTGTAGCCTGCACTGGAAAATTTCATGCTTAGATTTAAATCCAATTGAAGTAAGGATTGGCTATTTCGGATGTTTCATTCTTTCATCAATGAATTATTCGTTCACAATTTAACAGACACAACTTTCTTCTATACTCTATTTTGAGTCTTTTATATTAAACTACCTTCTTTAAATAACGATTTCACAGATCGCGTTTGTCCAAATATTCTGTTATGAGATTTTCGAACAGTTTATTTTTATGTTTGTCATTCGGTTATGAAAACCCTTGTTTCAATTGGTATTCCTTCATGGTTAATAAACATTTTTGCGGATTGATTCGGTTTAGAATCATTGAAATTTCCAGAGGATTGGGAAATGTTTCAGGCGATTCTGTAAAAACATTGAATTAAAAACGTCAAAAAAAATAGTAATGACAATCGGTGATGGCGGTGATGGCGGTGATGGCGGTGATGGCGGTGATGGCGGTGATGGC
>CAYHFJ010000031.1:0-26232 GCA_964355885.1 uncultured Flavobacteriales bacterium | reverse complement strand
CTTGATCCGAACAACGAAGACGAATGCTATACCAAGGCTGAGTTTCGAAGTCAATCGCTGTATTACTCAGAAGTTGATTTCCTGTTATACTGAATTTATTATTGTCAACGGATCCGCTTCCTGTCACAAATGAATAACTAAGAACATCCGCTGAATCAGGATCTGTTCCTGTGAGTGTGGCAATGAATGTACCTGTTGCGGAATTTTCGTCAATGGTATTTGCGGAGATGGAAAGGGTAGCTGGAGGGTTATTGTTATTTAGGCGAACTTGTACCGGGTCTGAGAATTCGGAATTATTTCCGGTAAGATCAGTCGCAAGCATACTGATATAGTCAGATGTGCTGACAGTTGTGAAAAGTGTCAGGTCAATAACAGCGTCGCCATTTGCATCTGTGTTTATTGTTGTGTTACCGAGATATCTTTCACCTTGTGCCGTACTGCTTCCTGTTAATGAAGCACTGGCATAGAATCCAATAGAAAACTGTTGGTTTGGAGTACTGTTAAAATCAGCAAGGATATACACTCCTGACGCTACTGAGTCAGCCGTAATATTTTCCGGAAAATTCTGAAAGTAATTGTTCGGGTTTGTAAGACTATCGGGATCCACATCCTGATAATCATTAGGTGTCACACCGTCCCAACCTAAGTCAAGAGCAATGCTGTTTATATTATAGATGATATTATTTACAAATGAATTTCTGGCACCTGCACCAAAAGTTATAACACCAAAGTCGGCATTGGCTATAATATTGTGCTCTCCGTTTCCTTCGCCCCCTAATAAGTTGTCATTGCAATTTCCACCTTTAAATTCAACACCGATACCTGATCCAAGATTTATTGTCCGCGCGCTATCTGTACCCAGATGATTTCCTGAGATCGTGTTGTTGGGAGATTCATCGATGAGAAGGATAGTACCCGAACCTCCCGCGATAATATTACCGGCATTAGCAATTCCAATTGTATTGTGATGTGCACCATCAATAATCACCAAACCGTCCGATTGGTTCACAAGTGCGGCAGTAGCACTCGCATTAATACCGATGTAATTATTCAGCACGGTATTATATCCTGTTTCTGATCCCTGTATTTGAATACCTGCTGCACTATTTCCTGAAATTACATTCCTCATAGAGATATTTGCTCCTCCGATAAGATTGTAGGAGGTACTATCTGTCATAGCTATTCCGTTACCATTTTGATCAATAGCGACAAGTCCTGTTTTATCTGTACCAATATAATTTCCCTGAATGGTGTTATTTATAGTCAGACTACCTCGCAAATTAATACCACCTGCTATAATATTTTGATCTTCCGGATTCGTCCCGCCAATAATGTTGTTCGCGCTGCCATTCGCGGCGGTTCCACCAATATCAATTCCTGATACTCCGGGAACAGGATACGATCCTGCAAGTCCTGTGTTAGTTATACCTATATAGCATCCTTGTACAGTGTTACCATGTCCCTCACTGATGCTGATGCAGCTTCCATTGGCATTGTAGACAGCCATACCTTTAATGACGCTTTCGCTGCTTATGAAGTTTATTCCCAGATTCCCATTGCAATTCAAATTAATCTTTATCGTTGCAGTGTTTGTCTGTCCTGCAGTGGCTGTATTTTGAGTCGAACCCGGTTGTGAAATTCCATTCAGAAAGATAGGATATAAAATTTCAGGTAATTCTGCGGCACCAAGGATAATATTTTTTACACCTGTTCCACTCGGAATGTTGAAATTTATTGTAATGACTGAATCGGCATAATAAGGTGGGCGTGCGTTTGCCTCCTCAATAGCGGAACGCAAAGTTACTGTTGTACCTCCGACTAGTTTCGAATAGGCATAACCATCGCCAATTAGCGCATCTCTGCCGGTTGTTGTGTTATCTGTTGTTGAACCAATGGTAAAACCATTTATCGTATGCTTGTTGAAGTGAATAGGTATTCTGACTAAATCACGATCTGATGCACTGTTTGCTTTGGTATAATAGAGATAAACATCTTGTCCTGAAAACGAAAAATTCCGTGAAGTATCAGCATGGTCTATAATTGATGGATAGTTATAGGAGGGATAGTTTGCACCCCAAACACCCGTAAACTGACGCAGTAATTTTCTTTTCGACCATTTGATCATATCTGATGAAAGTGAGAAAAACGCTCCACTAACCACTGAACCATTAATAACTTGAGAAGACATTCCCACTAACATCCATTTATTAAAATAAGTGTTATAAGTAATAGATGAACTCATTGTGCCAATATTGTCATTCAAATCGTTCAAAGGAGCCAGTACATGATCATCAGGGTTCACTGAACCTCCGGAATAAGGATTGTAGGATTCAGCGTTGAAGCCTGTACCATCCCAACCTCTCCAGCTTGCAGGATCCGCAAGGTCATCTGTTCGAATTAAGCCGACTCCACCGGCCTGATTCAATCTTTCTTCCAGGTGTATATAACTATAGTAGTATCCATCTGAAGGATTCTGTATAATATTACTTGGATTGAAGTAACCACAAGGGCCTTGGTTGGCTGCATACGTATATGGAAGACTCCACACCAGATGATTCGGTGAAGCTGATTGCTGGTATGTTTTCCCACTGTCTGCGGATACTGAGTGTGTGATTGTATTGTGCCAGTTGTCATAATTATAGGAAGCCCCAAAATATTCATGGTGGTTAATTGAATAAATGGTCACTCCATCCAGCGTATAGGGCGAAGCAATCCAGGTATGGTAATCGTAATCACTCACGATGGTACTGTTTCCGGATGTGAAAATAGCGCCATTGCTGTAATCTTTAGTGAGTGAATTGAAATCAGCACCCTTCATTCGATATGCATCAGCGTGGACAGCGAGTAATTGTATCTGTCCTGAAGCGTCACGGAATGCACGGGCAGGCGCATCGGGAAGGTCATCTGCAATTCCCTGTGCTGAAAAATCGAATACAGTTTGTACGGAACCAAGTGTATCAACCTGTGCAGGATATTCTAACTGTGCCTGAAGACTCTTTGTACTAAAAACAGAGAATACCACCAGCATCAAAAATTTTGTTGTAATAAGGAATTTTGAATTCATGACAAATTATTTTAAAATTGTCCTTTGAATACGTATAAGTTTAAATTAAAGTTGTGAATAAATGTCCAAAAAGTATTCAGGCTGCTAAAAATTATGTGGCAGGATCAAATAGTGTAAAAAAAACAAACGAAAGCTTTGTACAGCAAGGCTATCATTAAGGTTACAAAAAAAACATCATTTCTCTTTTTCATTCCATCTGTAAGCGGAATGAGTGAATCCTGCCAGGTCTATAACTCTATCTACAACAGTGGCAGCGAGCTCTTCAAAATCAGCAGGCCCGGAATAGAATGAAGGTGAAGCCGGACAAATAATTCCACCTGCTTCAGTAATTGATTTCATGTTATTAATGTGAATCAGACTGTAGGGAGTATCCCGTAAAACGAGAATAAGTTTTCTTCTTTCTTTGAGTATTACATCTGCAGCCCGTGTGATCAGGTCATTTGAAATTCCCTGAGCAATTCGGGCCATTGTTCCCATTGAGCATGGGCAAATGATCATTGCCTCAAATTTGGCCGAACCACTGGCAAATGGAGCGAAGAAGTCATTTTTACCATAAGACTTAAAAGGAATATTTTCAAAATCATTATTCTTTAATTCAAGTTTCCAAACATCTTTGGCATTGTCGGACATTACAAATCCAACGGTATCAATTTGCGATTGCAGTTGAACCAATTTGTCAAGCAGAACTTTTGCATAGACGGATCCACTCGCTCCGGTGACAGCCACTATGATCTTAAGTTTCTGCATGAATTATTTTAATTAAATTAATCAGACAAGGTAACAAATATTCAAGCTTTAAGTTTGTCTTTGTCTACCCAAAGAAAGCGTTTATACATCCACCAGCCAAGAACTGCTCCGATCGTATTCGCCAATGCATCCTTGATATCGCCGCTTCTATTGATAAAAACACTGTACTGAAGAATTTCCACTAATGCTCCATACATGCTGCTGATGATAACAGCAAAGAAAAAAATGTTTTTTTCATTCCATTGTAATGTTCCCGCATCAAGGAAACTGCGAAGAATTAAAATAGTTAGAATCCCAAAGACGAGAAAGTGTACAATCTTATCCGGTTTGAGCCATTCCAGAAAGGTAAGTTTTGGAATCCTTTCTCCGGGAATAGCACAAACAATCATAATAAAAAGTGCCCACAATAAGGTGGGCAGATGATATCGGAGAAACATTTTTAATTAATTCTCAGACCCCGGTTATTTTTTTATAATCCGAGGCACTGAGTAGTTTATCAATTTCAGAAGCGTCACTCATTTGTACGCGGATCATCCATCCTTTTCCATAGGGGTCTTTATTAATGGCTTCCGGTTCAGATTCCAGATCTTTATTAAAAGATGTGATTTTGCCGGAAACAGGCATAAACAGATCGGAGACTGTTTTGACGGCTTCAACGGTGCCGAAAACGGCTTCTTTATCAAAGCTCTCACCTTCGGTTTCGATTTCGACATACACAATATCACCAAGTTCGCTTTGCGCGAAATCAGTAATGCCGATCACTGCTTCATTGCCTTCTACACGTACCCATTCGTGATCTTTCGTGTATTTGAGGTTTTCAGGGAAATTCATGGTTATTTAATTTTAGTCAAACCTATTGCAATTTTAGGAGATGGCAAAGATGAAATTTATAATACGTATTTACAAATTGAAAATGACCTGTTTCGATTCAGATTATTTGCCATTTAGTTAGAGTGGCACTTCAGCCATCATAACTACTGTGCCAGGGTAAAGCGGATACTAATCCCTGCATTGGTGTTCGATGTGGGGTAACTTGAAGAAACAAACGGATCGTTCGCGTTCCAGTCATAGAACAAACGTATATTGAATCGATCAGTGACGGGGTAGTCAGCACTGACTTTTACTCCAACAGTTTGACTGCCTGAACTCGGCTGGTTCGTATTCTCAATTAATTTTCTCAATATCGTCGTATTCTTGCGCAAGTTGAAGTCAGCACGTAAACTCAGATCGTTACTTGGTTTTTTACCTCTTCCAATACTGAAGGGGAAGGTTACTTTTTTAATCTTGTAACCAAGCCCGATAACATATTCAATTCCTCTTACTTCAGTAACCTGGATATTTGAGTAGGCTAAAGTCAGAGTTCTGTCGCGCTTAATTTCAAATCGGGTTTGTAAAGAGTTTTTCCAGGTAATATCAATTCCGATAAGCGGAGCCAGTTGTTCAGCCAGAGTAATTTGTTGAATGGCATATTGCGGAATAAAATTTCCTGCTGTATCTCTTCTTGATGGTGCACTTCTCAGCTCTTCATACAACAAATTCTGTGTAAATGAATTGATGCTATATGTAGACCGGTATCCATGAGACAAACTGAATGATTGAATAATCTTTTGAAAAGCTTTTACTCTGCTCAGTCCATCATAAGTTACCCGCCAGTTGGGTTTAGGAATTTTTGGAAAACGTTCATTAATTTTTTTGTCGGGACTTTTCCCGGAATAGGCTGCAAGGAAAGAATAAGTTAATACCTCTTGTTGAGAACGTCCGTATCCTCCCTGGAAACCTGCAGTATCAATAGTGCCGGGTGAATTGGGATTATCCGTTGCCAGTAATGAGGATACTGTACCCATATTAGTTTTGAATGTTTCAAAATTCTCATTGGAAAAATCCTCCGCATCTTTTACGAAATGCGTATTCCATGTCAGGTAGGATATAGAGAAATTGCCACTCTCAGTCGGACTATACGAGCGGAATTGTCCATCCGTACCATACCTGTAATATTCAGATCGGCTTATGGAAAAATTTCTATTACCTGAAAATTCAACTTTCAAGCTCTTGATTGGTTCCGCACTGATACGGGCGGAAAAATTTTCCTGATGAGTAGTGGTGAAGAACGAATTGAGCGTAGAGTCTAAGGTGAGCCAGTGGTATTTGACTGCCTCTGGTCTTGGGTCTTTCTGCGATCCCAGGAGAAATCCCCATCCTGGAGCACCCTTTTCACCATTATAATTCCAGTCTTGTCCTACCCAATCAGGTGTGCCACGAAATCCGGGTAGCATCGTTCCATCAGTCTGACTATAACTGAATGAGGCTGTCTTAAACATCATCAGAAGTTTCACAAACTCCTTCACAACAGGTTCCATCGATGAAGGTTTCTTCACCTTTGTGCTGTCCTTTTGAGTATTCAGACTGTCCTTAGGCTCTTTAATTTTTACAGGGCGTGGAGCCTCTCTGCCACGAGATGATGCAGAGGAGTTAATTTTTTTCAGATACGGAACCTTATTATACAAATTGGTGAATGAAACATTTCCGGTATATTGAATTGTCCTTGCGTTCTGTATTGTATTTCCCCAGGGATTATCCTTGATCAGGTCGTCAATTGTATCTCTGTAAAGAGGCGAAGCCTGCCAGCTGTAATTTCCACCGTATCGTATTGTTCCGCTTATCCAGTCCATCATTGGGATCTTATTAAATGGAACAGTGTATGATATATTCGCCGCGTGATTGTATCGGGTAAGCCGTCCTAATTTTGCAATATTTTCTTTTACTGAATCGCGTTCTTGGCGGGTATCCAATCTACCTATAGGTTCATCGATCATTGCGTTGGCAGTGGCATTAAAATCAAACTTAAGAGACTTTGTAAAATCCCAGTTCAACCCATAATTACGCTGCATAGTATATGTTTTGATAAATGTCGGATCCAGTTTGAAAGCAAGTCCGGAATTATTTCGCAAATGTGTCTCTGCATAGGTTCGATCCAGACTCGCCCTGAAGCTCAAGCTGGAAGGGAGTGGATTAAAATTAAAATCTTTGATAAGTTTAAGAGCCTTCCCACCGAGAAGTTTTGATTTTTCAAATGGTACAATAGGTTTTGAGGAACTGTTATAATTATAGCCGACGACTCCCTGATGTGTTTTCGCGAGACTATATTCTGTGTTGTAATTTCTTTGGTAGATTTCAGTATACGCATAAGCGAAGTTCAGATTCTCCACATCATATACACGGCTTTTTCCTCCGGCACCTGTTTTTACTTTCCGGACATTTGTAAAGTTGATACTCTTCCGTTGTGTGTAATCCTGTACTTGTTTTTTTATCGATTCACGTGTCTCTGTATTTGGCGTTGCATCGAGTGCCTTACTGAACTTTACGTCTGGATCCAGCGGATTGTATTCCGGATTGATAAATTGTTCGCCATATCCAAAGTACATAGGAACTTTAACACCCGATTTTTCAGGAAGAAATTTTCCCAGTTCAAGAGTTGTGGCTATGTCATAACTTGTTTTGGTTTCTTTATCACGCTCACTGACTTTCTTCTCTATGCTACCCCAACCGGCAGTACTGTGCAGGCCGGTAACGGTGAATGTCCCCAGATCAGCAAGCTTAGTTGTTACACGTGCGGTTGCAGCCCATCCCCCTTTTTCGTCAAAGTCAGAAAGCCTTAATTCATTCACCCATACTTCAGCACAGATCTTGGGTCCGTCTCCGTTAGGATCTTTGGGATTCCTCACACCAATCATAATGGATCTGACACTGCTAAGATTTGGTGTTCCTTTAATTATGATGGTCCTGTCACCATCCGTTACTCTGAAAGGAGTTAGCAATGTCACCGTGGAATTGGAAAGAATAGCATTGTTGCGTAATAGTTTCGCGTCAACTAATTTTTCCAGATCAATCTCCATATTGTTTCCTTCAGGCCATACATCTTCACGGGCGGAAGCACTCCATGAAGATATTACCAGCGGAATTTCATATTCGTAGTAGTTGTCGTTGAAGTCACTGCCCAGGCGAACGAAAGCATGTAAATCGCCATTTTGCAGATTGTCGCTCAGTCCTGCTGATTCAGCATGGATAAACATCTTCATCTTTTTGTAGGCACGAAGGTCTACCTGAGTATTTTTATAAGCCGCACGTGCATCGCCATCCTGAAGTTCACATACACGAAGAACTAATGATTGCTCGTTCAGTGTTGACAATTGTGTGGTACTAATATCTCGTTCTTTCTCAATACCGGGAGGGAGTACATAAGGCACCGGCTGACGACTACCATTTTCTTCAATACTGACGGAAGAGATATCAAACTGTGTGCTTCCCGGTACCTCAGGAGTCGGACTGTATTCTCCGGGTTGTAATAGTGAGAAATTATAACGGCGCCATTCACCCCGTAAGAATTCAAGTTTGGCGAAGCGGCAAACTACAGGTGATTCGAAACGTTTCATGAACATACGAACGAAACGAATATTTTGAAGGTCTACTTCACCAATTGTTTTTTCCGGTGACTTTACCGGAATTTTAAATTGGTACCATTTAACCGTTCCTGTCGTAAGATTTGCAAAGCGAACGGGAGACTCTACCATGTCTGTGATATAATTCTGTCCAACGATCATGCTTCCCTGTTTGATATCTACTTTGTATTGAAAGTAGTTTTCTCCAACGTCCATGTTGTTGTCACGGTTTATGTCTTCGCCGTCAGGAATAGAGGTGGCAGTTGATTGAACACCATTGATTGTCCCGTTGGCGGGAGAATTTCCCTGATGTCCGTTGTAATATTTATAACGATCCAGAGGAGGTGCATCGATGGTGCTGAAGTCCGGATTCAGAAAATATTTGAAATTATCATTGGATGGATCTGATTGAGCCACAGTTAATGCGCCAGGAAAATTTGCACTCACCTGATTCAGATAGGGAACCTGAAAAAAAGTTCGTTCAGCATCGTCGCTTAATCCATCCAATCCGACATCCTGTGCCGTACGACTTGCAGGATCATTATCAAAAGCATTGACGATAGATTGTTCAATGGGATATTGTCCCCATACAGATGTACCGGTAGTATAGTTATTGGTTGGAGCAGGCAATCCATTCTCAAATCCCTTATGACCATCGCGGAGAATATCTTCAGAAACACTTCCGAGGTTGAAATACAATTCACCACCTGTTCCATCATTTGGTGTTCCATCGGCAAATGGATCCATCATCCAGAATTGAATGAATTCGATATTGCTTGCTTCAAAATCATTTGTTTCAATTTTCCGCATGATACCACCCCAACGACTTGCAGGTGCTTCAAGATTTCCGGCTGCATTCATACCGGCGGAAATTCCAGGTACCGGCAACACATCATAATTGTATGGGCCACGTTCTTCAGGGTAGAAGGCTACGTTCATACATGTGATTGATTGGGGCCCGTTTGGTTGTGATTTGTTTGGGAAAATTTCAGCTTGTGGAATTTCGCGGACGAAATTATTGCTCTGGTCGTTAGCATCAACATCAGCGGGGGTGATGCCACTCTGATTTCTTTGAAATAATGGATCCACATAGTACCAGGCAGTGCGTGCACGATTAAATCCATATATCAGGCTGTCGTTATACTGACTTTCCGGGAACATCGCAGGTTCTGTCTGTCCTAAAGGTGTGCTTGCAAGAAACCAGCTTCCCGGATTTTTCATGTCCAATGGAGTGATCGCTCCTTCGAAATCGTCGACATAGGAAGTTCCTGCTTTACCAACAGCTTTGGAGTGACCGGGAAATAATTTTGCGACCTCACCACTTAACGTGATAGTTGAAATCTCTTTGGTGTTGTAGAATGGAAGTTTGTCAAGGAGTTTGGTAAGGAATCGTGAATCGGTTCTATAGTTTCCGTCTATACCTACCATTGTATTCGCAATAGGTTCATCACCAATATTTACTTTTTGTGTTAATGGACGTTCTGTCAAACGGAGAATTGTTCCTCCGATTTGTAAGTCCTTATGAAAAACATAATCAAACCTGCTGCCAAGCATAGTCTTGGTCTGAAGATTGAAAAGTGAATTGCTCTCAAGAGAAATGCTGATAGGAGTATTGGAACGAAGAATACCTTCATCAATGATCTTAACCCGTCCGAGTGTATAGTCAACGGTATATTCAACATTTTCTGTCAGTTGTCGGCCTCCTGCAGTTACTTTTACAGAACCCTGAGGGACATTGATGGCATTCAGGGGGATATCAGATCCGGATGAACTTTGGTAAGTACCTCGTAAGCTGAATTTATTTTTCTCAGGTTGTTGCTGAGCCGCGGTTTTAGTTGAATCATAAAGAGCATAATATCCGTATTTATCTGCAAGGGTGGTATCCCCGCAAAATTGATTCCGTAAATAACTTCCGAAAGGTTCGCGCACTGGAAAGATGATTCGACCTGACTGATTGTTGATCGTGATGCCGCTAACAAAATCAAACATTCCATCGGGTTGTGGATCACCATTTGAATTGAGGTCATCAAGGTTAAGCAGACGAATGAGAGGAATACCCTGAACATCTACGCAACCATCCGGAATATAATTGATATTACCTCCGATCCTATCATCCTGGTAGAGTATGTCAAGACGGAATTTTTCAGGAGAGATATTGTACCCATTTAGAGAATAAATATTTTTCATCATCAAATCCCAGGTATAAAACTTAGGAGTGAAGTTGGTGCTGCGGATCAATTTTACAAATAAGGCATCCGGTGGAGGAGCGATGGCTGAGGTTGTCAGTTCTCCTACCTGATGAACCGTTCCACCTAATGTATACTGAAAGGCAACTGCCAGAACCTGATTGGGTTCGAGGGTTGTATTCAGGGAGATGTAACCAAGCTGAGGATTTAATGTGTACTCATTTGCCTGAAGCATTCTGGCATTTTCAACAGTCTCAAAATTTCGTGTACGCGTGAATCCGGATGCTACCAGAGGATCGAGAATGGATGATGCGTTGGATATCTGACGCAGTGTTGTGGTAGGAATAGCACCGTAGAGAAGGTTATTCGAAGAGTCAGACGGAACGATGAAATTAAAAGGAGGATTATTATTGATGAATGCAATACTTTGTGTAGGGTCAGTTGTATATTCTCCCAGATCAGCGAATGCGACGAGGTTACGGTTTTGATTATTCTGGGAAGAGATGAAAGACCGTGATGTTACCCAAACTTCTACCTGAGTAATATTAATTCCGGAACCGATGTGATTCAGGTCGCGGAGACTGTTGTCGTAATTGTTTTTGAAATACTGTGAAAGAAAATAGTGACGATTTGCTTCATACTGATCTGCTTTGATGTCGAAATTTACTGTTTGTGCTCCTCCTTCTACCTCTATCGTTTTAGCTTCACCTTTTTGTTGGGAGAAAATACTTGTCACTGTCATGCGACCAAACTGTAACTGTGTTTTTATTCCGAATAAACTTTGAGAACCCTGTATGAGTTGTGTACTCAATGGTAAATTGACGTTTCCTGCTTCTATTTTTTTAATGATGTCATCCTCATATCCTGTATATTCAAGTTTCATTTTATTTTCGAAGTCGAATGTGGCTTCGGTGTTATAATTCATGGTGAGCTTCATCTTATCACCGATGTTAGCGATGACGTTCATCTGAATTTTTTCTTTGAAGTCGAAGGTGGTAACAGTCCTTTGCTTTTCAGGGAGCGCGGGATTTTGGTTTTTCGCAATGTTAATTGCGAAATTTAATTCTGCGGAACCCTGTGGCCTGATATCAATGGTGTTGCCACCGAAAATTCGGTCAAAGGCAACACTGTTAATGGTAATCTTTGGTGCAAAAGCTTTTTTGGTCAGTTTGTCATCCTCGGTAGATCTTAACTTCCAGTAATCTTTCGTTGACTTGCTGAATTCACTTTCAATAAATTCATCAAACGACATATAGGAAGGGTTCCTGTAAAAGAGCTCCCCAATGTTATCGTTAATATTGTACCTATTGTTAACCGGGTCATACTCAACATCCGTTTTCACATTCGAGGGATCAGCCAGATACATTGGACTATTGTCCGCCGGGGCACTGTATGGATCGGTTATCCTGTCTTTGAAAGGATAGGGCAGAGCAGTAGTATCAGAATCAGTGGCAAGGAAGGTAGCGTCGTTGTATAAATTATCTGCAAAGCCGAGTGGCATTTCTGCACCCCATACAGCTCCTAGAAGAGACAAAACACTTACAATCCCGAAAAAGTACGCTTTATAATTTTTCAAGGCCTATTAATTATTTGACTTTCAATCATATAGGTAATGGTTTCCCCAATAAAGTTGGATTTTACAAAGGCACTAAAATACCTTTTTTAGGCTATCATCCGTCAATTTCCTTAAAGTGCTTTTAAAGCTTGTTTGATGAGGTCTTCAACTGAAGAGGATGGACTGGTTTTCAATAAATTATCTAAAGTTTTATCGACTGAATTTCGGGTAAAACCTAAGGTAATGAGTGCAGATATTGCTTCATCTTTCACACGTAGCGGAGAATTTACTGAAGCAACATGTCCTTCTTTGCGAAGCTTTGACTTCAATTCAAGGATGACTCGCATCGCAGTTTTCTCACCAATACCTTTAATACTTTTAAGTCTGCTGACATCATCCTGTAATATATAGGTTTCTATTTCTGAAACAGTCATTGAGGAAAGCATCATCCTTGCTGTATTGCAGCCAATACCCGAAACTGTAATCAGTAACCTGAATAACTTTCTCTCTTCATCATCTGCGAAGCCGTATAACGTATGTGAATCCTCAGATATTTGAACATGAGTTAATATTTTAACATCTTCTGAATTTCCCAGTTTTGAATATGTATTCAGAGAGATGTTAACAAAATATCCGATACCCGAACATTCAATAATTAGCGAGGCGGGGTTTTTTTCGAGGAGTTTTCCGTGGAGATGGTTGATCATAGCAGGAATATTGCGAGAATGTTATTCTCAATAGACGAATTTCAGTAACAGAAGAATGCTTTACATGTCTTCGGAACTAACATCCGATATCCGCGAAATTAGCAAAATGATGCAGAATTAGTGCTTGTGTTAATAAAGCTTTCCACTGTTGTCAACTGTTATTTATCCAAATCCTCTGAATGATAAACTAAACCTTATATTAAGAGATGAAAATCCCGGTGATTATTTGATTGAACTGTCAGAATTAAATGGACGTATTATATTCAGTCTCAATAAAGGTTTTAAGGCCGGTGGAACAAAAACGGTAACTTTTGATTTCTCTGAATTTAGTTCAGGTTTGTACTACTTGCGCTTGAGTGATGGGAAAAGATTAGAAAACCGGAAAGTTGTGAAGCTATAAATCTATCGCATAAGATGGGTTAATAAAATTTATCTCGAGTTCTTCCTCGACTGAGCATCCACTACGGCAATCGTCACCATATTCACAATCTCTCTCACAGAACTTCCGAGTTGTAAAATATGCACCGGCTTTTTCATTCCCAGGAGCACAGGACCTATTGCTTCCGCAGCACCCATTTCCTGCAATAATTTGTATGCGATATTTCCCGCGTCCAGACTTGGGAAGATCAAGGTATTTGCCCCTTCATCGGAAAATTCACAGAAAGGAAAATTGTCTGACAGAAGTGCGGGGTTAAGAGCGAAATTTGCCTGCATTTCTCCATCAACAAGCATTCCGGGATACTTCTGGTGTAGCATTGCAACGGCATCTCTGACTTTTCTTGCTCCAGGGTCATCAGTTGCTCCGAAGTTTGAATAAGAAAGCAGTGCAATTCTTGGTCGGATATTGAATTGTTGAACTGCCCATGCGGTGAGTACTGTAATCTCAACAAGATCTTCTGCGGTAGGATTCACATTGATGGTAGTATCAGCAAAAAAGACCGGTCCCTTCTTAGTCACCATGATATACATGCCTGCAACTTTCTTCACTTCATCTTGTGTCCCAATAATCTGCAAAGCCGGACGGATGGTGTCGCTGTATTTTCTGGTGAGGCCGGAGATCATGGCATCCGCTTCTCCTTCTTCAACCATCATCGCGCCATAATAATTCCGCTCGTTCATGATCTTCTTTGCTTCATAAAGAGTGAATCCCCGACGCTTTCTTTTCCGGAATAACAACTCTCCAAAAGCATGTCTTTTCTCCTCATCCTGTCTTGGGTCAATGATTGGTGTGTCACCAAGGTCAAGATTGTTTTCTTCAATAAGCTGTCTGATTTTTTTAATGTTCCCAAGAAGAATTGGTTTTGCAATTCCTTCATCGCGCACAATCTGAGCGGCTTTTAAAATTTTGTAAGAATCAGCTTCAGTGAACACAACTCTCTGCGGATTTTGTTTGGCCTTACTTGTTACAACACGGATCAGTTTGTTATCCAGTCCGAGACGTTTGCTTAACTCATCAGCATATTGGTTCCAGTTGGTGATAGGTGACCTCGCAACTCCTGATTCCATGGCAGCGCGTGCTACAGCAGGCGCAACGGATATGATGAGTCTTGGATCAAGAGGTTTGGGTATGATATAATCCACGCCAAATGTGATATTCTTTTTATTATAGGCAAGGTTTACGATTTCAGGAACAGGTTCTTTGGCGAGGTCGGCAATAGCACGCACTGCTGCCAGTTTCATTGCTTCATTTATCTGACTGGCACGCACGTCTAGTGCTCCCCGAAAGATGAAAGGAAAACCTAATACATTGTTCACCTGATTAGGATAATCAGATCTTCCTGTGGCGATGATAATGTCTTTTCTTGCAGCGGCGGCTTCTTCATAAGAAATTTCCGGATCGGGATTCGCAAGTGCGAATACAATGGCGTTACCGGCCATTGTCTGAACCATTTCTTTTGTAACAATATTTCCTTTTGAAAGTCCCAGAAAAACATCGGCTCCTTTCATTGCATCTGAAAGTGTATGAAGGTCTTTTTTTGAGGCAAAGAAAATCTTATTGACATCCAGATCTGTCCTGTCGGCCCGCAGTACACCTGTGCTGTCGAGCATGATAATATTTTCCTTCTTCGCGCCTAAACTGAGATATAATTTAGCACAGGATATGGCTGAGGCCCCGGCGCCATTTACAACAATCGTGACCTTATCTATTTTTTTATTGGCAATTTCAAGTGCATTCAGCAAAGCGGCAGCGGTAATGATGGCCGTACCATGCTGATCATCATGCATCACCGGAATATTCAATTCTTCTTTCAGTCTGCGTTCTATTTCAAAACATTCCGGAGCCTTGATGTCTTCAAGATTGATTCCTCCAAATGTTGGTGCAATCGCTTTGACTGTCTGTATGAATTTATCGACATCCGTTTCATCAATTTCTATATCGAATACATCAATATCAGCGAAGATCTTGAAGAGGAGTCCTTTTCCTTCCATCACAGGTTTTGATGCTTCCGGTCCAATATTTCCGAGGCCAAGCACTGCTGTTCCATTTGAAATCACCGCAACCAGATTTCCTTTTGCCGTGTATTTGTAGACGTCTTCAGGATTATCTGCAATAGCCAGGCAAGGTTCGGCAACACCCGGAGAATAAGCCAGTGAAAGATCACGTTGTGAACTGTATGGTTTGGTGGGTACTACTTCAATTTTACCAGGCCTTCCATGTGAATGATAATCGAGAGCTTCCTGGTTTTTCTTGTGTTTGGACATACTGTTTTTTTGGGGAGATAAATGTAATATAAAAAAAGCACCTACCGAAAGGTAGATGCTGCGCAAATTTAGCTCCAGGCAAAATTGTAATAAGTGGACTGTTCAATTAATATTGATCAGTTTCGGTTATGCGTTTATTTTTTTTAAAAATTGTATAATTGATTAAGCCTTAGTAAGTGCCACTGAATTTGCAAGTAAAAATAGAAGGCTTTAATTAAGAAATGTCTTCCAATAAAATTGATAAGATCTATTCCATTTCCATTTTTATCTCAACTAATCTTTTCTTGCAATCAAAACTCTTTCCATTTCAAATTAACAAAGTTTAGTTGATATTTCCAAAGGAAAATGAGTTTATTCCACCTTTTCCTGAGATTAGGAAATACTGTTTATCGGGTTTCTGGCTTGATTTCTTAATTCTTTCTGTTAAAAAACCTTGATTCTGCATGATAAAACGCAATTAAATTTCTATTTTTGGAATCATCATAAAACTACTAACTCAACCACTCTCCATGAAAAAATCATTCGTTTTAAAGATATTCTTGCTCTTTTTTCTTAGTTCAGTAAACATTTTTGCTCAGGAGGAGGGCCGAAAACTTCCATCAGCTAAAATTAAAACACTTACAGGAGAGGTTTTTTCTACAGAAAATTTCTCTAATGATGGCAAACCAATGATCATAGATTTTTGGGCTACATGGTGCAAACCTTGTATAGAAGAACTTAGCGCGATCCACGAAGATTATTCTTCATGGAAGGAAGAGACGGGAGTTAAGTTAATCACCATATCAATTGATGATACCAGGACGATGACTCGTGTCGCGCCATTTATCAACGGGAAAGGCTGGGATTATGAAAATTACATTGATGCAAACGGTGATTTCAAGCGTGCCATGAATGTGAACATGCCACCTCATACTTTCGTGTTGAATGGTAAGGGTGAAATTGTTTGGCAACACGTTGGTTTCACTGAAGGAAGTCAGGAAGAATTGATAGAAGCTGTACGTAGTTTGCTCACTAAGAAGGAAGCAGCACCTGTAAAGAATAATTAATTATCATTAAACAAATCCCTAACAAGCGTGATCCATCAAAAAATACTTTCTGCATCATTGTTCCTCATTGCAGCACTTACTTCAGTAGTTAAAGCTCAGAACAATTCCCCGATCCATGGGAATTTCCAGCTTGATGCTCAATATTACTTTAAAGATTCTCTTATAGGTGCCCCTGAGGTTCCACAGAAACTTTTATCCAATGGTTTTGCCAATTTTGAGTATGAAAAGGGAAATTTTTCTGCGGGATTGCGCTATGAAAGCTACCTTGATCCTATTCTTGGTTACGATACCCGTTACCAGGGCAGCGGAATACCTTACCGGTATTTGCGATACAATACAGGAGATCTCGAGGTAACTGCCGGATCTTTCTATGAGCAGTTTGGGAGCGGCATTATTCTTCGTGCGTATGAGGAGAGGGGGCTGGGCTACGATAATGCAATAGATGGATTTCGTGTGAAGTATGTTCCCGTGCGTGGAGTCACGGTGAAAGGTCTGATTGGTCGGCAACGATCCTTTTTTACTACCGCGGAAGGAATTCTTCGCGCAGCGGATATTGAATGGGATATCAATGAATCCTGTGATTCTATGGCTGGGAATAAAACTATGTGGATTGTTGGAGGAAGCTTCCTGAGTAAATTTCAAAAGGACGAAGATCCGGTTTTTAATTTACCTGAAAATGTGGCTGCAGGTTCCGGTCGTATCAGTATGAATTCCGGAGGATGGTCCGCCAATGCTGAATATGCATATAAGATAAATGATCCCTCCGGAGGAAACGGATATATCTATAAAGATGGACAAGCAGTTCTGTTGAATGTCGGTTATACACGGAAAGGGTTCGGTGCACTCCTTGGCGCGAAACGAATTGACAACATGAATTTCCGCAGCGACCGGGATGCTACAGGAACGAACCTGATGATCAATTACCTTCCGGCTTTGACGAAAAATCATACATATTCTCTGGCAGCATTGTATCCCTATGCTACGCAACCGAATGGTGAGATCGGAATTCAAGGCGAGGTCTTTTTTAATTTTAAAGCAGGCTCTACTCTAGGAGGAAAATATGGAACGGATGTGAGCGTTAACTACAGCAGAGCTCAGGCAATTGAGAAAACGGTGATAGATACTGTAGGCAATCCGGAGGCAATTGATCTTGGATATACTTCTGGGTTTTTAAAATTCGGCAAGGAAATTTATTTTGAGGATTTCAATATTGATATCACTAAAAAGCTGAGTAAGAAATTGCGAATGCATCTATTGTATATGTACTTGCATTATAATAAATCCATCGTTGAAGGTAGGGCAAGTGAACCAACTGTATATGCCCATATCAGTGTACTTGAGCTTGGATATAAATTCAACAGTAAAAATAACCTGAGAACTGAGCTTCAGCATTTATATACTAAACACGATAAGCAAAACTGGGCTGTACTTCTACTTGAATATAGTATAGCACCTCATTGGTTCATCGCCGGATTTGATCAATATAATTATGGTAATGATGTGATAGACCAGCGCATTCATTACTTTACAGGAACGCTGGGGTACAGCCGGAAATCAAATCGCATTACTATTGGCTATGGTCGTCAGCGTGCCGGAATATTTTGTGTCGGAGGTGTTTGCAGAAATGTTCCGGCATCGAATGGTTTCCTGATGTCAATCACCTCAAGTTTTTAAGAAAATCCACGGGGATATTGTAAAGGTGATTTATATGCCAACATTTCAGTTTAATATTAAAATGAGAAATTAACTTTAATAAATTCAATCATTGAAGATGAATAAGAAATTTAAAATCGCCGCACTGATAGCTTTTATCCTTACAGGTTTTATTGCCTGCGATAAAATCGATCCACCATACAGGGATCAGCAAAATGCAGGGTCAATTGCCGGTGTTACTTATCTCAGCAATACCGGGGTGGTGATTGACGGAGATACTTTTTCATTTGCATCCGACAATTCAATTCCTGCCAAGAAAGTTCTTGCTGAAGATTATACCGGAATACTTTGTGGTAATTGTCCCTATGCAGGTGAGAAATTGAATGATACAATTAAACCGGGCTATGGAGACAGACTGGTTGTTATTTCAGTCCATTCCGGTTTTTTTGCCAATCCTTGTCCGGCTGGCTTTGCCTGCCCTCCCGCACGACCTGCCGGTGCTCTTGAAACAGACTTCAGAACTACGATAGGTAATGAGTGGGATGCTCTTTTCGGAAATTCCAACGCTGGAAACCCTAACGGATTAATTGATCGCATGGATTTTCCAGGCGGTCAGCAAGTAAAAACACCTGCTGTATGGGCTGCTAAAATTCTGGAGCGAAGCAATCTCAGTGCAGGTTTTTCCATAAGAATTCAAAGAGATTATGATGCCGGCACCAAAAAAGTAAAAGTAGCGATTCAATCCCGTGCTATTGGAGTTCAGGCTGGGTCATACAAATTACAGGTTGTTTTAACAGAGGATAGTATTATCGATTGGCAGTATTGGTATCCACCAATGACCCCTGCATCTGATCCGGATTTTCTTCATCGTTCGGTTCTCAGAGCAGGAGTGAACTCAAGCTTTGGTGAAGTGATCAGTACAGGAGGTTTCATAAATGGCGATCTTGCTCTCAAAGGTTATAATGCGACAATTAGTCCATCCTGGGTTGAAAAAAATGTTCGCATTGTTGCCTTTGTTTTCGATGCTGTTACCTATGAAGTAAAACAGGTGGAAGAAGTCGCTTTGATACCCTAAAGAACAACCCGAATTGAAGATCAAGAAATTAGTTTTCCTGCTTAGTGTTTCCGTTCTGCTGTATCTGAATTCATGTGCTCAGGATTTTAATGCCGGGATTCGCTTTGGAATGTGTGCCAGTCAGGTTTCAGGAGATAATCTTAGTGGCTATGATAAGGCCGGAATTCTTTTAGGCGCATTCGTACGAAGAGACTTTTCACAAAAAATTTCTTTGCAACTGGAGATGTTATTTATCCAGAAGGGTAGTCGTAAAGAAGTTTCCAAAATTGATAATTCATATTACCGGATGAGGCTTCATTACCTCGAAGTTCCTTTGTTGTTTCAGTACCATGTAAGTAAAAAGATCACTCTTGAAATTGGCCCATCTGCAGGAGCCTTGATTTTTTCTGAAGAGGATGACCAGTTAGGAGTTATACTTTATACCCCTCCTTTTGAAAAACTGGAAATTTCCTCTCACCTGGGAATTCAATTTGTCTTTTCAGAGAAATGGGCTCTTGATCTCAGACACAGCGGTTCGCTCACACCCGTGAGGGCATTTGATGGCACTTATAATTTCAATTATTTTGACCGGGGACAGTACAATTCAACCGTCCAATTGAGTCTGGAGTATACATTTTGAAATTTAGGCAACCGGAGAGAAAGGTTTATATTCATAATGAACCAGATTGTTCTGAAAAGCTGTTCTCTATCTCATAAATTCACAGATTCCCTCATTCTTTGTATATTCGTGCTGTCAGGTACACTCCCTGAAAAGGAAATTGAAGATGAAAGCAACAAAACATGAATTTATGGATAGCCCTTCCATCGACCAGGTTGGTGTAGAAGAGCGTATTTCACGTTTAACAAAGCGAAGCATTAAGAAAGAATCAAAGCTTATTGCCCTGAAGCTGGCTTTAAGCATGGTGGATCTGACAACCCTTGATGCAAAGGATACTCCCGGGAAAGTCCGACAACTTTGTACCAAAGCGATGCATCCGCATGATGCTATACAAGGAATTCCGCAGGTAGCCGCGGTCTGTGTTTATCCTACGATGGTTCGAATCGCTAAGGAAAGTTTGAAGGGTTCTAAGATACAGGTAGCCGCTGTGTCGACGGCATTTCCCAGTGGGATGTCTACAAGAAAAGTTAAACTTGAAGAGACACGTTTTGCCGTAAATGAAGGTGCTGATGAAATTGACATGGTTATTTCCCGCGGGCATTTTCTTCAGGGAGAATATAATTATGTCTACGATGAAATTGCAGCCGTCAAAGAAGCTTGCGGAGCAGCTCATCTAAAGGTCATTCTTGAAACAGGAGAATTGAGCACTCTTGACAATGTCCGACTGGCGAGTGACATCGCCATGCAGGCAGGAGCAGATTTTATTAAAACCTCTACCGGAAAAATTCAACCGGCCGCGACATTGCCTGTTACATTAGTAATGCTCGAAGCTATCCGTGATTTTTATTATGAGACAGGTAAAAAGATCGGAATGAAACCTGCCGGTGGAATTGCCACAGCCAAACTGGCCATTCAATACCTCGTTGTACTTCGCGAAACCCTGGGTGAAGACTGGTTAATTTCAAAGATGTTCCGCTTCGGAGCCAGTACACTTGCTAATGATTTGCTCATGCAGATCGTGAAAGAACAAACAGGTGTATACCAGAGTTTAGATTATTTCTCTAAAGATTAATTCTTGAATTATATACTATCAGTATCGATGTTAAACCTACCGGTTCATTTTCCGGATACATTTAGAAATCATTGAACCATGAAGAAGAAAAGTAAGAAGCAGGACGTGAAATTGAATTTCAATAGTTCCTGGGAATATGCTCCGTCACCGGAGAGCAAGGATCACATTAAAATAAATTCCCGGTACGACTTATTTATCAATGGAAAGTTTACTGCCCCTGAATCAGGTAAATATTTTGACACCATCAATCCCGCAACGGAAGCCAAGCTCGCTCAGGTTGCTGATGCTAACGAAAAAGATGTTGACAAAGCGGTAAAGGCTGCCAGAAATGCATACGAGAATGTTTGGAGTAAGATGCCTGCAAAGGAGCGTGGCAAATATATTTATAGAATTGCACGTGTCATGCAGGAAAGAGCGCGTGAACTTGCGGTCATTGAAAGTATGGATGGCGGGAAAGCCATACGTGAATCCCGTGACATTGATGTTCCTTTAGCCGCTGCACACTTTTTCTATTATGCAGGATGGGCTGATAAAATCGAATACGCCGTTCCCGGTTCGAAATCCCGTTCCTTAGGAGTTGCGGGACAAATTATTCCATGGAATTTTCCATTGCTGATGGCTGCATGGAAAATTGCTCCGGCCTTGGCCGCTGGAAATACCGTTGTGCTGAAGCCTGCCGAAACAACTCCATTAACTGCTTTGAAATTAGCCGAGATTATGCTGGAAGCGGAGCTGCCACCCGGAGTAGTAAATATTATAACCGGGGCAGGTGCAACAGGTGCCGCTTTGGTGAATCATCCGGGAATTGATAAGATAGCTTTTACCGGTTCGACCGATGTTGGAAAGATTATTCAAAAAGCCATTGCAGGAACAGGGAAGAAATACACACTTGAACTTGGCGGTAAAGCTGCCAACATAATTTTTGAAGATGCGGCCATTGATCAGGCTGTGGAGGGGATTGTAAATGGAATATTTTTCAATCAGGGACATGTATGTTGTGCCGGTTCACGCTTGTTTGTGCAGGAATCTGTGATGGATACGGTTGTCCGAAAGCTTAAAGACAGAATGGAAACGCTTATTGTTGGCGATCCACTCGATAAAAATACAGACATCGGTGCCATTAATTCAAAGGAACAATTAGGTAAGATCAAACAATATTTAAAGATCGGAGTGAATGAAGGTGGAGAAATGTACCAGCCTTCGTGTTCACTTCCATCTAAAGGATTCTGGTGCCCTCCAACTTTGTTTACCAATGTATCTCAATCATCACGTGTGGTGCAGGAAGAAATATTCGGACCTGTATTGGGAATTCAATCTTTCCGCACTGTTGAAGAAGCGATAGAAAAGGCCAACAATATTCCTTATGGTTTGAGTGGAGGAGTATGGACAGACAAGGGTTCTAAAATATTTAAAGTTACTTCACAATTGCGTGCAGGAGTTATCTGGGCTAATACATATAATAAGTTCGATCCTACATCTCCTTTCGGAGGATATAAGGAAAGCGGTGTAGGCCGGGAAGGTGGTCTGCATGGACTGATGCCTTATCTTGAACTGATCTAATTTCTAAATAAGATTTGATTGATTGAGCATGAAAAACAATTCTAAAATGGATGCTACAGAGAAACAAAAAACTAAAAAGCTAAACGGCGTGGAAGCGAACGGACATTCCGGCAAAAGTAACCGTATTGAGGTGTTAAAGACTTATAAGATTTATATCGATGGGAAATTCCCACGTACTGAGTCTGGCCGGTATTATGTGTTAAAGAATAAGGACGGAAATGTAATCGCGAATATTTGCCAAAGTTCTCGCAAGGATTTTAGGGATGCTGTCGTGGCGGCAAGAAAGGCTCAGCAGGGATGGGCTGCCCGTTCGGCTTATAACAAAGGTCAGATTCTTTACCGCATCGCTGAGATGCTTGAAGGGCGACGAGCTCAGTTTATTTCAGAATTGTCAGAACAGGGTCTTACAATCGCTAAAGCAAATGCCGAATTAGATCTCTCGATTGACAGGCTGGTTTATTATGCCGGATGGAGTGATAAATATCAACAGGTATACAGTTCTGTTAACCCTGTGGAATCTTCTCATTTTAATTTTTCACTTCCTGAACCAACAGGTGTAGTCTCAATTCTCTCTCCTGAAAATTATGGTTTGATTGGATTGGTTTCCACAATAGCACCTGCGATTGTGGGAGGTAATACAGTTGTTGTACTGGCCTCATCAGTGAAACCATTGTGTGCGGTAACTTTTTCCGAAGTGCTTCATTCATCAGATGTTCCGGCAGGTGTGGTGAATATTCTGACAGGTTATCGTCCTGAATTGTTATCCTGGTTCTCTAATCACATGGACGTGAATGCGTGTATTTATACAGGTGATGAGGCAGCTGATATAAAAAAAATCCAGGAGAACGCTTCCTTGAATGTGAAAAGACCTCTATTCTATACAAAAGATAATTGGATGGATGAAGCGTCACATTCTCCTTATAGAATCATGGATCTTCAGGAAATAAAAACAACCTGGCATCCGATTGGACAATAGATCAATTTTGTTGATTCCACGCTTACGTTATTCAATGAAATTATTTTATTAATTATCCCGGTCACCCGGGAAATAAAAATTTTATGAGCCAGGAAGTGCCACTTTTTTCTCATCATCACCGAATTCAAAAGAGTGATCGTATCAGGCTTCTTGGACAGCGTCCATTAGTAATCTGGTTTACAGGATTGAGTGGCTCAGGTAAAAGTACTCTTGCAGGTTTGGTGGAGGAAGAGCTTTTTAAGAAAACGTATAAAACCATACTACTTGATGGAGACCAAGTACGTCAGGGACTAAATAAAGATTTGGGATTTGAAGATTCGGATCGGGCAGAAAATATCCGACGCGTTGGAGAGGTTTGCAAACTTTTTAATGAAGCTGGTTTGATAAGTATCACCGCTTTCATTTCCCCATTCAGTAAAGAGAGGGATTGGGTAAGATCATTGTTTGAACCCGGTGAATTTGTGGAAATATTTGTGAACACATCTCTTGAGATTTGTGAATCCCGCGATCCTAATGGATTGTATAAGATGGCCAGGGCTGGAAAGATTTTGCACTTTACCGGAATAGATTCTCCTTATGAAACTCCTGCACATGCTGAAATAGAAATTAATACAGCGGAGAACTCAACAGAAATTTGTGTCAGGCAGATCATGGATTATATAACAAGTCGGGTATAACTCCATTTTGATTTAATTTTTTAAAATTGGGCGATGAGCGGTAAGGAATCATGAAATTGCCCGTATTCATTGGAAATATTCTGCAGACAGGTTCCGTAAAATTTTTAACTTCGCAGGGTATCAAAGCGTGTATTACCCGAATTAGTAAGCAGTGAATCGGGCCTTATTCAACACAAGGATTTTCACTGGATTATGCACTAAGAAATTTCTAAAAATGTTCAACTACAATCTTGATCATTTACATACACTGGAAGCGGAAAGTATTTATGTTCTCCGCGAGGTCGCTTCAGGTTGTGAACGTCCTGTTCTGTTATTTAGCGGAGGGAAGGATTCTATTGTCGCTGCTCATCTGGCTAAGAAGGCTTTCTTTCCCGCTACTATCCCTTTCCCTTTTCTTCATATTGATACAGAGCATAATTTTCCGGAGACTATTGAATTCAGAGATCAGTGGACAAAAAAAAATGGAGTAACCATGTTGGTTCGTTCAGTGCAAAGCAGCATCGATGGCGGACGGGTAACAGAGGAAAAGGGAGTACATGCGAGCCGAAATGCTTTGCAAACTATCACACTACTCGACGCTATCAAGGAATTTCGTTTTGATGCAGCCATTGGCGGGGCGAGACGTGATGAAGAAAAAGCAAGAGCAAAAGAACGTTTTTTTTCTCACCGTAATGAATTCGGTCAATGGGATCCGAAAAATCAAAGACCTGAACTTTGGAATTTATTCAACGCGAAGAAAAGTCCGGGGGAACATTTCCGAATCTTTCCTTTGAGTAATTGGACAGAACTTGATATCTGGCGATACATACTTCAGGAAAAAATTGATATACCCACAATCTATTATTCACATAAACGAAAGGTTTTCCTGCGCAATGGACAGTTTCTTGCCATTGCCGATTTTATTCCACTTTCTTCAAATGAAAAAGCGGAAGAACGGAATGTCAGATTCCGGACAATTGGTGATATGACCTGCACAGGTGCAGTAGAGTCGACGGCTTCAACTATTGATGAAATAATTCTGGAGATTATTGGTTCGACCACCACTGAAAGAGGCGCGCGACATGATGACTTACGTTCTGATACCGCGATGGAAGACCGTAAGCGTCAAGGTTATTTTTAGGTAGCCTCCATTGGAGATTAATCGATTTGAAGAGAATATAAATTAATATTTGTACCCGGATAGGAAAGAAAAAAAAGCAGTTTAATTTATCTTATGTCAACAAGAACAAATATGGAACTGCTCAGATTCACCACTTGTGGAAGTGTTGATGATGGGAAAAGCACCCTGATTGGTCGTTTGTTACTTGATACCAGGAATATTTTAAAGGATCAGTACGCATCGATCAAAGCGGGTAGTGAAAAGCTTGGATTGACAGAAGTTGATCTTTCACTTCTAACCGATGGATTACGAGCAGAGAGAGAACAGGGTATTACGATTGATGTGGCCTACAAGTTTTTTTCTACCGCAAAACGTAAGTTTATTATTGCGGATACACCGGGACACATTCAATATACACGCAATATGGTCACAGGTGCTTCTACTGCAAATCTGGCTTTGATCTTAATTGATGCAAGGAAGGGGATGGCAGAGCAAACCTGCCGGCATGCTTTTATAGCTTCACTCCTGCGTATACCGCACATGGTAGTTTGTATAAACAAGATGGATCTCGTTGATTACAGTCAGGAAAGCTATGAAAGGATTGTTGATGAATTTAGTAAGTTTTCTTCCCGCCTCGATATTCAGGATGTTCAGTTTATTCCTGTCAGTGCTAAATTTGGCGATAATGTTGTATCGCGTTCAGATAAAATGAACTGGTATGAAGGCTCAACCTTAATGTTTCACCTAGAACATGTGCATATCAGTGGAGATGTAAATCACATCGATTGCCGTTTTCCGGTGCAGATGACTATAAGGCCACGGACAGATGAGTTTCATGATTACCGCAGTGTCGCGGGGCAAATCGCGGGAGGTGTTTTCAGGAAAGGTGATTCCGTGTTGATTTTGCCATCCGGATATAAAACGAAGATAAGTTCAATTGATACATTGGGAGGAGAATTGCAAGAGGCATATGCTCCAATGAGTGTCGCACTTCGACTTGAAGATGAGTTTGACATTGGAAGAGGAGATATGATTGTCAGGGAGAATAATACTCCTCAAATCGGCCAAGATCTTGAAA